>JASFEQ010000092.1:0-12460 GCA_050124735.1 Desulfobacteraceae bacterium
AGATTCTCGGGTTCCCGAATATAGAGGGGTTGATAGATCTGACTCAAGACCTTTCGAGACCAACTGTCACTGGCCAGCCAGATGTTAAGTGTCTTGGGCTCTTCCAGTACACCAATCTTAATAACACCTTTCCCCAAGACCACCACGCTAAGGGGCCCAAGAAGGAGAAATACCTGAAGTAGGAAAATGAAGATGGGTCTGCAAAAGAACTGAAGCTGTTTTGAAGTCTCTTTCACCGCCTGTCTCCTTCCCTTTTCATAACCTTCGGACTCATTTATTTTACTTTGCAAAACCTGGTCCTCCGGGCCAAGATTCTCTGCAATGCAGCATAACAAACAAAAAGGGGAGCGTCAAAACTCCCCTTTTTTGTCGGCCTGATACTTATAAGGTATTAAATATAGCGTATCACGGTTTAGGCATTATTGAATGGTACTGCACACCTGCTCTATGGCCGCGGCCATGGCCTCATCTTCTTTACGGATATCCTCAAGCGTCTTGCCCATGACCTCACGCGGCTTTTCTTCCAGGCCATACTTCCACTTCAAGAACTGCTCGCCCGTGCTGGGATAGATTGTACCGATGAGGAGATCATAGTCATCCTTTGGCAGATCTCCCAACCTTTCCCTGGCCTGGTCCAACTCCGGCTCCAGATAATCGGCCGCCCGGCCGGTGACAGGGGTCTCCCCCCGTTTGTAGCCTTTTAAGACCTGCTTCTGGACCTCAGGATCTACTGGCGTGGGTGTCTTTCCATACAGCCCATAGACCATGTCTTTGACCTCGTTGGTGACCATCTTGTATCTGCCAAAAAGCACATTTAGTACGGCCTGAACACCAACGATCTGGGACGTGGGTGTGACCAAGGGAGGTGTTCCAAGCTCCTTCCGCGTAACGGCGACCTCTTTGAACACCTCGGGCAAACGATCCAACGCTTTGGCGTCTTTGAGCTGATTCACCAGGTTGGAGAGCATACCCCCAGGCACTTGATGGGCCAACACGCCCGTGTCGATGACCGACATTTTGTGCTTTGCCAGATAGTCGCGGTACTTGGGTGCGATGGTCTCCATATAATCACCCAGTTCGAGCAGAAGACTCAGATCGAACCCCGGATCCCTGGTGGTCTCATACAGGGTGGCCACAATGGGTTCCACAGCAGGCTGGGAGGTCCTCAAGGCAAAGGGAGCCAGGCAGGTGTCAATGATGTCCACTCCCGCCTTGATAGCCTCCAGATATATCATGGAGGCCATGCCACTGGTATAGTGGGTATGAAGATGGATAGGAATCTTGAGCTCTTTTTTCAGGACAGTGATGATTTTGGCAATATCAAAGGGGGCCATTATTCCAGCCATGTCCTTGAGGCAGAGGGTATCTGCTCCCATATCCTCGATCTCTTTGGCTTTGTTACGATAATAGTCCAGGTTGAATACCTCGCCCCCCATGCGCCTCTCGGTCAGAGAGTAGCAGATGGTGCCCTGGAAGTGCTTACCGTTGGCTTTGATCCTCTCCACAACCGTTTGAAAATTGCGGAAATCGTTCAAGGCATCAAACACACGGAACACGTCAATGCCCACTTCACAGGACTTGTCCACGAAGAGTTTTGCCACATCGTCCGCATAGTTACGATACCCCACCAAGTTCTGACCTCTCAACAGCATGGAAAAGGGGGTCTTTTTGATATGCGCTTTCAATGTCCTGACGCGCTCGAAGGGGTCTTCGGCCAAGAAGCGGTGCATGGAATCGAACGTTGCGCCCCCCCAAACTTCCATGGCCCAGAAACCAACGCTGTCCATTTTCTCAGCAATGGGAAGCATGTCCTCGGTCCTCATCCTCGTAGCCAGTAACGACTGATGGCCATCTCGAAAGGTGTTGTCTTGAATCTTAATGGGATTCTTCTTACCCGATTCTAAGAAATCGTTCATAGAAAACCTCCGTCATCTTTATAGGATAAAAATAAAAAAACTCTAAGCGCTTATCACTCGGTTAAATGGGATTTTGAGATGGGTTCCCAAGAATAACATCATCAATACGGATAAGTTGTCAAGCTGAAAATGTGGCTTGGCGGGGAGCCAATGTCCCCGGGCTCTCTCTCCTCCAAAAAAATCCATTTTATGGAAACAGGGCAGAGTGACATCCTTTAGAATTCGCTTCCCCTCGGAGGCCGTATCACAATTCGTCATCTCGGCCAAGTTTCGCATACCGGGATTCGTCCGGTCGAAGATCCCGACGCCTTTGGTGGGAAATGACAGTTTTGATGCATTACGAAATAGTCTCCTCACGTGTTTTCCGGCCAAGCAGCGCCAAAATAATCGGGCCCAAAGCCACAATGATCCCCATTGTAATAAAGGCGGCCCCCCAAGAGTTAACACTCTGGCCACCGCCGGTCACATCTAAGGCCACCCCTATCACCAAAGGGGCCACGGATGCGATCGCAAAACCCAATAGGGACTGGATCGCCATGGTGGCGCCGCGCCGTTCAGGTTCTGCACTTAAAACGGCACCCGTATGAATCGCACCTGAATCAGCGGTTACAAACATGGTGTAAAACACGCATAGGCCTGCAACAATGGAATAGGGGAGTGCCGCTGTAAAACCAAAGCCAAAGGCAAAAAGGGCAGAACTCCACATGATGAGTGTAAGAATCCGTTGGCGGCCGAATCTAATGGCCAGTTCGGCGCCGCCCACGTTGGCGCCCACGGCCACAAGAGCCGCCAATGCGGCAACGGTGGCAGGAGACCAGTGATTCTCCCCTGCGGGCTGAAGGCTCAGGCTGAAGGCGAGGAATGCCACCATCCAGGAACGCATGGCAAATAGCTCCCACATATGTGCTGCATAAGCCAAGACGTAAGACATGGCCTTTCGATTACGCAGAACAGGCCGGAAATCCAGGAGACGGGTGTTTGGTGCCTCGCTGGGTTCAGGAGATTTGGGCCGTACTGCGCTGCCAGCAAGAGCCAAGGCAAACACAGCGCTCGCTGCTGCAAAGACAAAGGCCCAACGCCAGCCAAAGCGGGCACCAAGCTCACCCGCACCAAAAAACGACAAGCTCGTGCCTATGCCGAAAGTGGCCGTATAGATGCCCACGGCACGCGCCTGGGCTGTTCCGCGCAGACGGTCCACTAGCACCTTGAGCCCCGGGATATAGGTCCCAGCAAGTCCCAACCCGCCGAGGGCCCGGAAGAGGCAGGCCGTCCAGAATCCATCTGCAAACAGGGCGAAACCGAGCGCCGCCAATGCCGCAACTGCGGCAGAGGCAAGATAGACGCGGCGCGCGTCCACTCGGTCCGTGAGACTGGCAAGCACAGGCACAGTCACCGTGTAACCGGCATAGTAGATCCCATTGATCCAACCCGCTTCTGTGTTGGTCAAGCCCCAATCCTGAAGGAATCGGGGGAGTAGGGCTGGGAAGGCAAAAACGCCCGCCATGCCAAGCACCTCGGCAACACACATGATAAGGATTAGACGCGTGGCAGATTGAGAACTGTGCATGCTTGATTTTATAGTCCTTATCGTCTTAGAACGGAAGTGAAAAGCAGATCGAAATGCCTACGAATTTGGTTTGCGGTCATCTTTCTGCAATATTATTCTTGACAGAGTTGCAATTTCATACAATATACATTATACAAAATGCAAGGGTAAAGGCGGGGGTATAAGAAATGGTCAAGAATGCGCCCACAAGACAGGTTTTGGAACGCCCAAACCTGAGAGACCAGATCCACGAAATTCTCAAGAAAGAGATTATCTTGAGAAGGATCAAACCGGGCGAGAAAATCAACGAAGAGGAATTGGCCCAATCATTACAGGTGAGCCGTACACCTGTTCGCGAAACCCTGCTTCGCCTGGAACACGAGGGTATCGTGGAAATCATTCCGAGGCGAGGCGCATTTGTGGTATCACAATCCAAACAGAAAGTTATGGACATCCTTCAGGTCAGGGAAGTACTGGAGGGATTGGTTGCAAGGTTGGCTACAGAGAACATGGACGAGCGAATCCTTAATCGACTTAGGAACTGCCTCAAAAAGATCAGTTCCACAAAGAACGATGAGGACATGCTGCTCAAATACCCTGCTGCTGACGTGGAGTTTCACTCTCTTCTGCTGGAAGCTTGCAGGAATGATGTACTCAGAAACATGATGGAGATTGTGAACAGCCACCTTCAGGTGATCAGGTTACGAACAGTGGTTTTACCGGGCAGGGCAAAGCAGACAGTCAAGGAGCACTACAAGATTTTGGGGGCCATCGAGAAAGGGGATGCGTTGTCTGCTGAAAGCAAGATGAGGAAGCATGTGGAGAGTGTACGAAAGGACGCTTTAAAGAATATTGATCTCATGGAATAGAAAGGAGTAAGCGCATGGCCGAATTTAGCTATCAGTTGGTGGAGGACGTGGCTAAGGAGCTCTACATCAGGGCACTAAAATATCTCCCTCCTGACGTAAAGGAGGCCTTAGAGAAGGCCTACGAGAGGGAGAGCAATGAAACGGCCAGGGAGATCTTCAAAACCATTTTCAAGAACCTAAAGATTGCCGAGGAAAAGAGTCTTTTGATCTGCCAGGACACGGGTCTTCCCATCTATATGGTCACACTGGGAAGCAAGTTCCCCGTGGACGGTGCCAAGGTGGCCAAGGCCCTTGATAAAGGGGCAGAGCGGGCCACGCTGGAACACCCTTTTCGGGGCAGTTCGACCCATCCGCTCACACGGGTAAATCCTCAGACCAGCGTGGGCCCAGGACTGCCGGTTATCCATTGGGAATTCGACGAGGAGGCGGATTATCTGGATATCCTCATGGTGCCCAAGGGGTCCGGTTCTGAGAATATGAGCGCCATGCAGATGTTCATCCCGGCCGATGGCGTCAAGGCCTTGAAGAAGTTCGTGATCGATAGAGTGATCGCATCCGGGTCTAATCCGTGCCCTCCTGGGATCATAGGCGTTGGGATAGGCGGCACCGCTGACCTGGTAAGTGTGCTGGCCAAAAAGGCCATCGTGCGCCCCGTGGGTTCAAGCAATCCGGACCCCGAACTGGCTCAGATGGAAAAAGATTTGACAGAGGCGATTAACAAGACTGGTTCGGGACCTATGGGCCTTGGAGGTGATACGACCACCCTGGCAGTCCATATTGAGAGTGCCTACACCCATATCACACAAAATCCTGTGGCTGTGAACACACAGTGTTGGCCGGCCCGAAGGGCCCGTGCAAAGATATTTTCGGACGGAAAGGTGGAATACGGTTTTTAGATCCAGAAAGGAGAATAAAATGGCACATTACAACCTGGGCACACCCCTTTCAGAGGATGACGTGAGGCAGCTGAAGGTCCGTGACACGGTGACTGTGAACGGGCACATTTTTGGCATTCGCGATGCAACCCAGATTCGCATGTTTGACCAGCAGCAGGAACCCCCTGTGGATCTCAAAGGGGCCATCTGTATACATACAGCCCCGAGCTTGAGAAAAGTGGGCGACAAGTGGGAGAAGATCTCTATCGGCACAACCACGAGCACCCGTATGGAACGTTTCACCCCGCCCCTCATCGAAAACTATGGTGTGCGGGCCGTTGTTGGGAAAGCGGGTTTGCTGGAGGGAAGTCTGGATGCGATGAAGAAGTTCGGTGCCTGCTATCTTGCCATTGTGGGGGGAGCTGCAGCCCTTGAAACAACCCAGAT
Source organism: Desulfobacteraceae bacterium (assembly GCA_050124735.1). Lineage (GTDB taxonomy): Bacteria > Desulfobacterota > DSM-4660 > Desulfatiglandales > HGW-15 > JASFEQ01. Next base: position 5,654 of record JASFEQ010000092.1, read on the forward strand.
AGAGGAGGTGGAGGCGGTCTACTGGGAGGACCTGCATCCTGAGGCCATCTACAAGTTTCGTGTAAAGGACTTTGGTCCCTTGATCGTGGCCATGGATTCGCACGGGAATCACCTCTATTTTGATGTGAAAAAACAGATTGCAGAGAAGCTGCCTGAACTGTACAAAAGCCTGGGAGTTGAGTAGAAGATTACAGGTCATTGCGAGGAGTTCCGCGCTTGGCGGAACGACGAAGCAATCTCGAAGTGAAGGGTGAGATTGCCGCGCTCCCTTCGGTCGCTCGCAATGACAATTGTAATAATATGAGAGGGCCTTGTGTTCGTTGAACCTAGAAGCACAAAAATTCATGATTGAACGCCGTGGTCCGCAGGAAGCAATAAACTATTCTTGAATTGAGACACGGAGAAATTCTTATGGCCGGGAATGAAATGGCTCTTTCACTAGCATATAGGGCCAAGACACAAGTCTGGACCACGATCGGGATGTGGGCCTGGATTCTCCACCGTCTTACCGGACTGGGGCTCGTACTCTATATCTTCATCCACATCGTTTTGATGAGTACATCTCTTTTAAGGGGACAGCCGGCCTTCGATGCCATGCTCACACTTTTAATGCGTCATCCTGTTTTCGAAGTTTTAGACACACTACTGCTAGGCGCAGTTCTTTATCACGGCTTCAACGGCGTTCGAATACTGTTGTTTGATCTGGGCGTGGGAATTGGGGTGGGGCGTCAGAAAGTGTTGTTTTGGGTCTTTATGGCAATAGCAGCCATCTTGTGGGCGTTCTCTATTGCCGTAAAATTCTAAGAGACGAGGTTGGGTAGCGGTGAATGCTTGGACCTGGTTACTGCAGAGAGTCAGCGCATGCGTGTTGCTAATCGTTCTTGGATTGCACATTTGGTTTTTGCATTTTGCTCACAGTGGAGAGGTGCTTCACTATAGTGAGATAATCAAAAGACTGGGTACACCCATCTTCATCACACTGGATATTCTTTTGCTGATTTTTGGACTCTACCACGCCATCTATGGCGTTTATTCTGTTTTCCTTGACTTTGGGTTCGGATTGAAAACAAGAGTAGTCGTCCTTGGCTTGCTGATTATAGGAGCCATGAGTTTCCTGGGCTTGGGGATTTATGGGTTTTGGGTCTTTATAACGTAAAGAACCCAGGGAATCTTAATAGAGATGGGCTTTTTGCAACGGGCGAAATGCCTCGCCCGTCATCGCGAGGTTGACGAAGGAGGCCGAAGCGATCTCGTTGTCTAAAGGCTAGCCATTCTTGGGACAGTGTTTCACTCAAAATGGAGCCCTAGATGACCTTATCATGAGATTGCTTCCCCCGCTCTCCAGCGGGGTGCAATGACGTTTATGGGGCGACGTTGTGTGAATCCCAGAGGGAGAAGATGACTGAACAGCTGAGTGTCAAAGTCTTTCGCTTCAATCCGGACAGTGATGTTGCGCCTGAATTCCATGACTTCCAATTTCCAAGCTTTGAGAATATGTCCATCCTAGATGTGGTCATGCACATCCAAAACTATCTGGATAAGACCCTATCTTTTCGGTTTTCTTGTCGGGTGGGGATGTGCGGTTCTTGCGCCATGTATATAAACGGAAGACCCCGTTTGGCCTGCAGAACGCAAGTGTCCAGTCTGAAGACCCAGAACATAACCCTCATGCCGCTGCCCAATTTTCCGATTATTCGCGATCTGGTGGTGGACATGGAGCCTTTTTTCGAAAAATGGAAAAAGATCAGGCCTTATTATGTCCCGAAGAAGGGGATGACTGAGCCGGCCATCGTGCCTCCGGGCGCAAAGGAGCGAGAGTTCATCGACGATATGCTGGACTGTATCACTTGTGGCGCCTGCTATTCTGCTTGCTCAATGGTGGCCACAAACGAGGAGTTTTTGGGCCCGGCTGTTCTTAACCGGGCCTATACATTAATTGCAGATAGGCGAGATGCCATAAGAGTAGAGCGATTAAAGGTTGTGGACCGCTCATTTGGTGTTTGGCGTTGTCATACGCAGTTCAACTGTGCGGAAGTCTGTCCCAAAAACATTGTACCCACGAAGTCGATTCAGAATCTGAAGAGACGCTGTGTGCTGAGCAAATTCGGCATCTTTAGGTAATAATTCACCGCTGAGGCGCAGAGGGCGCGGAGAAAAGTTCCTCAGCCATTGAATCTCTTGGTCGTGCCCATAATCTTTGCTCAATTTCGTCAGTTTACCCCTTTCGTTTGAATTGAAGTGGGCCTCATTTTAGGCTACGTTTCCCTGTTCCTGTTGCAGCTCAAGTTGAACTTTAAAATCAGAAGCAGGCTGATTCTTTTTGCTTTCCGCCCCCTGCCCGCCATCGCTCTCGCTTAGGCGAGGCAGGCGGGTCTCAGCGGCCTCTGCGTCTTTGCGGTGAATTATTCAGAATCAATAGGAGGAGTGTGTAAAGCGTGGAAGTGATCAAGGCAGATGCGTTGATTTTGGGGAGCGGTGGAGCAGGACTATTTGCCGCTCTGCACCTTTACGAGAACAATCCCCATCTGAAAATTATTCTCGCCACCAAAGGTTTAATGGGCAAGAGCGGATGCAGCCGCATGGTTCAGGGCGGTTTCAATGCCGTATTGAATAAAAGCGACTCCTTGGACAAACACTTTTCGGACACGTTGAAAGGAGGAGCCTTTATCAATGATCAGGAGTTGGCCTGGACTTTGGTCAATGATGCACCCAAAACAATTCATGAATTGGAAGTGAAGGTTGGTTGTTTTTTTGATCGTGCTGAAGATGGGAATATACACCAAAAGGCCTTTGCCGGTCAGTCCTTTGACCGCACCGTTCACGTGGCCGATTTGACTGGAATTCAAATTATTGGCCGTCTCACAGATCAAATATATGCGAGAAACATTAAAGTTCTGGAAGAAACCCGAGGACTGGATCTGCTAACCACCGATGACGGAAACCGGGTTGTGGGAGCAGTGCTCGCCAATATCAGAACAGGCGAGATGTTCGTGCTGAATACCAAGGTGACGATCGTGGCAACGGGAGGCGCCGCATCCATGTACAAAATCTCAGCCCCTTCCGTTGATAAGACGGGTGATGGAATGGGCATGTGTTTCAGGGCGGGCGCTGAGTTTGTTGACATGGAGATGGTTCAATACCACCCCACCGGCTTGATTGCTGGGCAGTCCCGCTTGAGTGGAAGCCTTTTGGAAGAAGGCCTCCGAGGTGCCGGGGCCAGATTATATAATGGCTTGGGCGAACGCTACATGGAAAGGTACGATTCTGAGCACTTGGAAAGGTCGACTCGAGACCGGGTCGCAAGAGCGGGTTACATGGAGATCATGGCAGGGCGGGGTACAGAAAACGACGGACTCTACCTGGACGCGAGCCACTTGGGCGCTAAGTTTGTAGAGGAAAAATTCCCTGGCATGGTGGAGAGGGTCAAAGATATAGGCAAGGACTTGGCCAGGGAAAAGGTGGAGATCACTCCCACCGCCCACTACCAGATGGGTGGGGTGAAGATAGACATCCATTGCAGAAGCAATTTGAAAGGCCTGCTGGTGGCCGGCGAAGACGGGGGCGGGACCCATGGTGCCAACAGACTGGGTGGCAATGGAATATGTGATTCCACGGTCTTTGGTCGCAGGGCAGGGGATATGGCCGCAGAACTGGCCCTGCAAGAAAATCTACATCCGTTCAGGGACTCTCAAGCAGAGGAAATCAGGATGCGATGGTTAAGGCCCTTTCTACTCGAGTCAGGCCAGGATATATATCCTATCCGTGATGAGATGAAAAATCTCATGTGGGAAAAAGTGGGTCTCGTGCGAACTGGCAAGCAAATGGAAGAGGCAATTGGTCGATTGGATGAGCTCGCGCAAGATGTGGATCGTGCTCGGGTGGAAAACAGGCAGCTCGTCAGATACAACATGGAGTGGAACAACATCATAGATGTGACCAACTCGATCGCAGTCTGCACAATGGTGGCCTATTCCGCCTTGCATAGGGAGGAGAGCAGGGGGGCACACTACAGGGAGGACTTTAAAGAGACGGACAATGAGAACTGGCTAGTCAACATACATCTTGCGAGAAAAGGTGAACGCGACATGGAACTCACCACAAAGCCCGTTAATCTAACTCACCTCAAGATGCAAGATCTAGAAGATCTTAAATAGATGATTTAACCGCAGACACACACAGACATTTAGTTCGGGCGACCCGCCCGCCTCGCCTGAGCGAGAGCGATGGCGGGCAGGCTCGCCCGAACTAAAGATCTAAGTCGCTTCGCGGCCTAAACTGGATTTTCCAGGGATTTAAAAATATTATCGGGCGTTGGCTTGAAGATCGATAGTTCCGTCTACGGCGGAACTATCAGTCTGCGTCAGTCTGCGGTTCCAAATCTCAGTCCAAGATAATCGTCGTTTTAGGTTAGATCAGCGAGGTTAGCCCATGACCGAATTCATTGGTTTTCCAAGGCCCGATGGGTCGGTGGGCATACGCAATCATGTCCTCCTCTTAGGGCTGGATCAAGCAAGCGTGAGCGTTTGTCACAAAGTTGCTGGATTGGTCAAGGAGAGCCTGCTTGTTCTCTCTAGGACAGGAGACAGGCCTTTTTTGTCAGACGTGGCGAGGCATCCGAACGCGGCCGGAAGTGTGGTGGTGGGGGAGGGCTTAAAGGGGCAGGATACGGACAGCCTTATTGCCGATCTGGAAAGATGGGGAAAACCACTCGGGATGATCGACATGGGCGCACTGGGTTTCATGGAGGCTATGAGCAAGGCGACCCAAGCGGCAATGGATATTGTCAAGGATGTGAGCACCCATCGGCGAGAGTTGGTGAGGTTTTCTAAACTGTTGCTAGTCCTGCTCCACGCGCCTGATGATTTGACTACAGGGGTGTTAGTGGGCCTCTTAAAACGGCTAAGAGAAGAAAATGGGCGCTGCCTATGGGTAGAAAAAGGGCCCAAAAACCGAGAGATAATGAATCCGGAGATCAAAACAAATCTGGCTGGAGAGGTGGGCATTGGAGAGGTTCCCGGGCCGGATCCTGGGATTTACACGTACAAGGGCCCTCTGGACCATGAGGGGATTTTGAAGACGGTCTTGCTATCTGGCGCCCAGATTATGGCATTCCCTTCCGGAGAATGGCGGTTTATGTCCAATGCCCTTATTCCCGGGCTCAGTTTCGCGCTTAAACGAGATCTGGGTGCAGACCAAATTTGTGACTTAGATTTGGGGCAAAAGGGGGACAGACAACTCAACGTTGAAGATAAAAGTCTCCTGTTGTTCAGTGAAATACTCGCGACCTCATCAGGCAAGCTGACGCGGGATGAGCTATTGTGTGATGTATTGATTGCATGAGGCCCAAGTCCGCCGCTGGCCGCACAAAAAGGTTGACACCCCCCACCCCGTTTTAATAGATTAGCCCCTCCTGCAAGAATGTCCAAAGTCAATAACCAATATCCCATTAAAAAAGGATACTTAAGGTAATTTTGTAACTTGTTACTTGAATTCCAGAGCGGGGTGGTTGAATGAAACGCTATGACCCACATGCTGTGAAAGAGGTCGTTACAGAGATAGCTAAGGCAGCTGGAGTGCCACACCAGGACGCGGAAACGTTGGCCGATTCTCTGGTTGATGCAGATATACATGGGCTGTCTACCCACGGGGTCTCCCGTGTGAACATTTACATTCGCAGGATTCAAAAGGGATTGATTGACCCGAAAGCGGAGATCTCCTTTGATAAGAGAGGCCGTTCCGTAATCGCCGTAGATGCGGGAAATGGCTTGGGACAGGTGCAGGCTTCTAAGGTCTTGGAACAGCTGATCTCCATGGCAAAAACGGGTGGGATCGCGGCAGCAACCATACGAAATTCCCAGCATTTTGGCGCTCTCTCCTACTATTGCAACAGGGCCGCGCAGGAAAACATGATCTTGATAGCCATGACCACGGCGGAGCCGTCCATGTCTCCTGAAGGGGGATGCCAGGCCTACTTTGGAACAAACCCGATAGCCGCCTCTTTCCCCACCGGCAAGGCGTTCCATTTTGTCAGAATCGACCTATCCACGTCCCTTGTGGCTCGCGGCAACATCATCGCTGCCCAGAAGGAAGGCAAAGCCATTCCACTGGGGTGGGCCCTGGATGTGGAGGGCAATCCCACCAGCGACCCGGACGAGGCTCTCATGGGAACGGTCCTTACCATGGCCGGTCACAAGGGATACGCCCTTGCTCTGTTTGTGGAACTCTTTTCCAGCGTACTTTCGGGGGCGGCCATCGGGTCTTCCATTGGTTCCATGTACAAGGATATGGATAGAAAGCAGGATGTGGGACATTTCTTCTGTCTCATGGATATTGGTGCTTTCATGGATGTATCGCATTTCAAGGGGCGCATGGATTCGATGATTGATGAGATCAAGGCCTGCAAAAAACGGCCAAAAGTGGAAGAAATCCTCATCCCGGGTGAGAGGAGATTTAGGACAGCCCTTGAAAATCAGAAGCTTGGAATTCCGATAGGACTCCAGACCTTTGAAGAGCTAGAAACATTGTGTGAGGAATACAGGATTCCATTCAAACTGCAAGAAAGAAGAATGGAGTGATGGAGTGTTGGAGCGGTGGAGTATTGGAAAAGGTGGTAAGATTCATTTTCTTCTAAATCCAGTACTCCATTACTCCAACACTCCCGTACTCCAATCTTCCAGGGGAGCGACATCATGAGGGACGTTTTGGTCACAGAAAATATTGTGGGTTCTGAGATGGAATCCTTAAAAGGTCGCTTTGATGTGGCTTTTGAGCCCGAGTTGTGGAGTACTCCAGAAAGATTGCAGGAGT
>JASFEQ010000093.1:0-12436 GCA_050124735.1 Desulfobacteraceae bacterium
TTGATCTTGATGGGGCTGAATCCGAGGCGCTCTGCCTCCTGAATACCCTGCCAGACGCGATCAAAAGAGTCTCGCCCCGTAATGTGTGAAAAGCGCTTCGCCCTGAGGGAATCCAAACTCACATTGATCCGGCAGATGCCGCAATCTTTAATATCAGTAGCAAACTCCTTCAGCAAAACCCCATTGGTGGTCAATGTAACTTCATGGAGTCCCTCTATATGACTAAGCTGCCCAAGGAAACCGAGAAAGCCTTTCCGAACCAATGGTTCTCCGCCCGTCAACCGTATTTTTCGAATACCGGACTGTACGGAAAGCTTGACAAGATGAAGTATCTCCTCGTAGGTAAGGATCTCCTCATGGGGCACGAAAGCGCATCCCTCTTCTGGCATACAATAGGTACATCTCAGGTTGCAACGGTCGGTGACCGAAAGTCTCAAGTAGTTGATTGGTCGTTTGCTTTTATTCATAAAAGGTTCAGAACCCATGAATCCTCATTTCCGTTGGGGTTAAAGGCAACTTTTTTCGTTATGTCTTTCTCATATCATTAGGATTAATCACTTTATCAAGATTTGCAAGGCGCGCCTTTTTCTCCCACCTTTTCATTCATGATCTAAACAAAACCTCCTGCCTCTCTTCCTCATCGTGAACAGCATCTCTTCCTCTCTGCCCGGCGGAAAACCCCTCTTTCAAAAAGTACCGTTCAAAAAGTCTGTTAAAATCGGTCCAGGCCCCTTCTTGCCGATCTTTTTCCATAAAACGCCCCAGCCCGTTCATCTTGGCATCCAAGTCATCAATCAGGTGAAGGGCAAAGGCCTCCAGGAACTTGGGCCTTTTGGGGGAGCCGAATTCATGCTGGCCATGATGGCTGAGTATGAGGTGTTTGAGGCGAAGGGCAAGGCCTTGAGGAAAGCCTTTTATGGCGGACAGCTTCTCATCTACCATACTCACCCCTAAACTCAGATGACCAAGGAGCCTGCCCTCATCCGTGTAATCGATTATCTTGTCAAACTTCAATTCCCTTATTTTCCCGATGTCATGAAGAAAGGCGCCTGCCAGCAGGAGATCCCTGTCCAATTCCGGATAATGTTCTGCCACAGCTTTGCTCATCTCACAAACTGAATAGGTGTGCTCCAAAAGTCCACCAAGGTAACTGTGGTGAAAGCTTTTGGCTGCCGGAGCCTTTTTGAGGACTGCGACAAATCGCCGGTCTGAGAGAAACGTATCAATAAGGGTCTTAAGATGTGTATTCTTTGTTTGTCTAAGGATGGCCCTCAATGATGTCATCATCTTGGAGACATCCTTGGGCGTTGTTTCCAGGAAAAGGGTTGGGTCTCCCCCATCCTCTGGCACCCTCAAACTTGAAAGCGTCACCTGAATCTGGTCTCGGAAAGAGCTGGCATTCCCCACCACATCCAGAATGTCACCCTCAGCAAAAATTGAAGAAAACTCCTCTGCCCTCTCCCACACTCTTGCTTCAATCTCTCCCGTGCGATCGGTCAGGGTAATACGCAAGAAAGGGTCTCCTTTCTTGGTTAATCCCACTCTTTTCCCCTTAGCCAGGTAGTAGCCACGCACATGATCCTCAACCTTTATGTCCTTGACCCAGATATGGGAGATATCCCCTGCTCTCTGGATTTCACCCCTGCTAGTCATCAAAATCCCCTTTTGGACCTTTCTCAGAGCTGATCCCCGCGGCACGCTCACGGATCTTTGCTGCTGTCCACTCGGCTGGATCTTCGATCCGGCCAACCTTTGGCCCCAAATCATAAGAGCCTGCATCAATAATGGCCTCAACGGCCAGGGAAGCCGTGTCTTTTGCGTTGAACACGTTGCTCAGAAGCTCATAGACAAAATCATCCACCGCCTTGACCATCCTCTCTCGCACGGCTTGTGGCAATCCTGATAGTTTATTCTCAAAGGGGAGGTTGAGTTTCTTATAATTGCCTCCCTTAAGCCCTTTCTCCTTCGCATAGGCAACCATTTCAGCCCACAATTCGGGCGTCGCACCTTTGTCCGCCTCTTTCACAAACTCCCCTGCCTCATCAAGCATGGCGTTTCCATACTCGTTTACCTTAACGCCCCATGTGAGCATTTGAAGAGCCGTGGCCACGTTGGCCTTTGTGGTGTTTGTTTCTTGAGTAATTTTCCTGAGACGCTCCGAATCATTCCCCGAGGTGCCGTGTTGGGCTCCGGAGACCCTATATTTTTCAAGGGCTTTGTGGATTTGAACAGTGAGGGGCACCTGAATACCGGTTTCCGCGTCCTGAATGCCGTGCGTCGTGCCATTGTTGAGCGCAATCCAGTCTGGGAAAATATCATGGGCATTAAGTCCCTGGATCAGAAAGAGGGCCTCATCCACTGTTGAAAGGCCCTCCTTACCTTTGATCTCGCCCACCTCCGTCTCATAGCCGGCCCATTTGGGTACAAAAGGATTAAGGGCAATGTTGGCCAGTAGATTCTCATCGTCAGGGAGGTGTGAGGCATCAATGGCAATGGATGTGATCCCAGCACCAAACATGGATGGGATCTCAACCTTTGCAGCCTCCACATCCTTATCACCTTTTATACCGTAGTGGTCTGCGTGGATAGCGACGGGGATAGTGACCCTTAATTCGTTGCATACCGCGTCCACTTGTCTGGCCAAATTCCAGTAATTTACCGCACAGTACGCATTGGCACCCCCCTCAGACTTGGCGATCTCAATAATGATGGCCGCATTTGCCCTTTGCGCCGCTTGGAGTGCCCCGCGGATAACAAAATGATTCCTTCCGTTGGCCGCTATGGTCATTGCCTTTCCTTTGGCCGCCATTGCCCGATCTATGACCTTGCCGCTCACAATGAGCGCCCTCGAATTGGGAAATAGCTTCGCGATATTGGGCGGCCGGCCAATCTCCATGGCCCTATCGAAATCAGCAGATCCTTTTTGCTTCTTTGAAGACATCTTTCTCCTCCTTGGTCAACATGCAATTCATCTCTCTGGCTCCACTATTACTTTTATACACTCATGTTCTGAAGGCGCGCAAACCTTCTGAAATCCCTCAGCTCCCTCCTCCAGGGCCAGCCTGTGGGTAATGGTTTTTGTGACCGGAACCGTAGCCGCATGTATGAGCTTGAGGGCTGTCTCACAATCATATGGGGCACCGGCATAGGTGCTTGTCAGAGTTATCTCCCTTCGCCAGAAAATATCGTTGATGGCAACGGGAATGGTCGCCCCTTCGGACGCACCGCTAAAGAAGAGAATAGTTCCCCCTTTTTCCACACTTTGAAAGGCGAGCGGAATAAACCCTTCAAAGCAAATAATCACAAGATCCGCCAACCGTCCTTCGTTAGCCTCTCTCAGGGATTCGAACAGGGTCTCATCTGCTTTGAGGCAGGCGTGGGCGCCCATTTCCTCTGCCTTCTCCAACCTAAAAGGAATGGTATCCACAGCGAACACCAACCCTGCCCCGAGAGCGCGAGCCACACTCACGTGGAGCAATCCGGATATGCCACTGCCCAGCACCAATACGGACTGCCCTGGTTTCAGGCCTGCGTTTCTCTGACCCCTCAGGACACATGCGAGGGGTTCCATGAAGGATGCCTCCTCATATGTGACACCACCTGGTATTTTGAAGACACCCCGATCCACGTTGATAGTGGGTACCCGAACATACTCAGCAAAACCGCCAGGGTAAAAGTGGGTACCCTTTAGCAGTGTTTCACATACCGTATGATGGCCATTTAGGCAGTAATGACATGTATTACAGGGGACGTGGTGCGTTGCAGCGATTCGATCGCCAGGCTGAAATTTTTCCACGCCCTCGCCCACTTCAACCACCTCTCCCGCTGTCTCATGTCCCAGGACCAGTGGCACCTTGTCTAGCCGGTACCACTCCATGACATCGCTTCCGCATATGCCGCTCGCCTTGACCTTCATAAGCAATTCGCCAGGCCCTACTTTTGGTATGGGCATCTCCTCAAGGCGCACGTCCTTGTTACTGTAGTACATCAAAACGCGCATTGTTTTGTCATTTGTCATTGATCACTTGTCATTTCTTATGGGGCGGCAGCGCCATCTACGCTTCTCTCTTGAGTGTCTCAAACAGGTCAAAGGCCTGTTTAGGCGTGGCCTTGTCATGGATTACCGAGTTCAAGGCCCTCATCATGGCCACAGGATTTGGATTCTGCCAGACATTTCTTCCCAGGTTTACCCCTATGGCTCCCTTTTTCATGCCGTCATACACAAACTCGAAGACCTCCAGTTCTGTCTCACATTTGGGTCCACCAGCAATCACGACAGGCACAGGGCATCCATTGGTCACCTTATCGAAATCCTCGGCAGAATAGTATGTCTTTACGATTTTTGCCCCCAGTTCGGCGGCAATACGACATGCCAAGGCCAAGTAACGCCCCGTTCTCTTCTCCATTTCTTTTCCCACCGCAGTCACGGCCATCACGGGAACACCGTAATCTTCGCATTCATTAACAAGCATAGCCAGACTCTCGAGGCTCTCTTTTTCGTAATCACTCCCCACAAAAATGGAAATCCCCACGGCCGCCACATTGAGACGGATGATCTCCTCTATGGAGGTGGTGAGGATCTCATCGGCCAAATCCTTTCCCACTACACTTGTACCCCCTGAGACCCTGAGAATAATAGGGGTATCCATATCCGGACTAATGGCGGAACGTAAAACGCCCCTCGTCACGAAGAGACCGTCAGCATAGGGAACCAGGTCCCTAATGGTTTCACCCGGCCTTTCCAAACACCGGGTGGGGCCCTGGAAATATCCGTGATCGATGGGAAGAAACTGGCAGTGGCCGTCCGGTTTTATGAGGCGGGAAAGTCGATTTCTCATTCCCCAATCAAGGTTTTCAGCTCCTTTGATCCATTTCCCTTTTGCGCTCACGGATTCCTCAGGCATCTCCGAGACCTCTCGGGGTGCCAAAATCTTTTCTGCATCTGCCATGTTCATCTCCTCCGTCAAATGGGCGAACACCAGGTAAGGGTTTCTACTTACACTGAAAATTCTATTTTTAGGACAACTCGTAGACCCTGTCAAGCTGCAATTACTGAGCAAACTTTGAATCCCACGCGGGCTCTATCTCTTCATTCTCTCTGCTGCAGCTTCTCAGCTAATTATGCTCTCATCGCTGGGCGTAGTAGGTTTCTCAAGAATTTTCTTGACAATCTTAATGTCGATGGAACACATGTACCTGACCACGATCATGAACAGCGCCCGTTTAGGGCCTAAAAGGAGAGGAGAGAATTTACAAATGCCTCAATTTACTTACTCTAACGTAAAGAAGGAGATGGAGGTTTACGGATTTGATTCCGTCGTCAAGAGCCACTGTCGCATGTGCCACGGCGGCTGCGGTGTTTTGGCCTACATCAAAGAGGGTAAAGTGGCCAAGATCGCTGGCGACCCGGACTGCCCTATTAGCCATGGCACGCTTTGCACGAAAGGCATCGCATCCACGCAACTGGCCTACCATCCAGATCGCCTGACTTATCCTGTCCGGAGGATCGGCCCAAAGGCTAGCGGAAAATGGGAACGCATCTCATGGGATGAAGCCCTGGATACCATCGCAGAGAAGATATTGCGCTACAAAGAGAAGTTGGGGGCCGAATCCATTGTCATGGGCTACGGCACCGGCAGGGAGAACGACGGAGTGGTTTACCGTTTTGCCAATACCCTTGGTACCCCGAACGTGGTCACGGCGGGTCATTTTTGCTATGGCCCCCGCATTGCCACCAGTATCATCACTTGTGGGTCCAATCCGGTTGTGGATTATGAAAACCATCCCAACTGTATCATGGTCTGGGGCAATAACATCGTCATCAGCAACCCTGACGAATACAAGGGAGAGTCCTTTTCAGTAAGCCTGGACAAGGGCGCAAAACTCATTGCCGTCGACCCGAGACTCACACGGATTGCAGCCCGTGCGGACGTTTGGCTCCAACTAAGGCCAGGGACAGATTCTGCCCTCGCCCTTGGAATGCTCAATGTTATTGTGAATGAGGAACTCTATGATAAGGACTTTGTGGAAGGTTATGTTTATGGATGGGAGCCCTTTGTCAATCGTGTCAATGAATACCCTTTAAACAAGGTGGAAGAGATCACCTGGGTCCCCAAAGAGAAAATCAGAGAAGCGGCCAGGTTGTTTGCCACCACCAAACCAGCGGCCATTCAATGGGGCGTTGCCATTGAACAGCAGATCAATTGCTCAGACAACAACAGGACCCTCATGGCGCTCATGGGCATCACGGGGAATATCGATGTCCCTGGTGGGCAGGTTTTGTTTCGAGCGCCCAATATCAGGAACATCGGTGATTTCGGCGCCCATAAGCTGCTCCCGAAAGAACAGGCCGCGAAACGATTGGGCGGGGACCGCTTCAGACTTGCAACTAATTTCGCCATTATGAACCCTAAATGCGTGTGGGATGCCATTATTGAAGAAAAGCCATATCCAGTAAAGATGCTCTTCTTCTTTGCCTCAAATCCGGTGACCACAAGGGGCAATGCAAGGGAGGTTTACCGCGCCCTTGAAAAGGTGGAGTTCATGGCCGTCTCTGACTTTTTCATTACGCCGACAGCTGAATTGGCAGATATAGTCCTTCCGGCCGCCACATGGCTTGAGATGGATTATGTGGGGGATTTTCTGTTTCGACACGGATACATCTTGGCCCGACGAAAGGTGGTCCAGGTGGGAGAGTGCCGTTCAGATCACGAGATGCTCAATGATCTAGCCCACAGGGTGGGGATAGGAGAATACTGGTGGGAGACTTTTGAAGGTGCCCTCGATTATATCCTGGAGCCTGCGGGGCTCACATGGCAGGATTTCAAGAAATTGGATTATATGAGGGGGGAGTTCACCTACCAAAAATATAGAGAGAAGGGTTTTTCCACACCCACCGGAAAATTTGAGCTCTATTCAACCCGTCTTGAGAAATGGGGATATGATCCCCTCCCTCAATTTCGTGAACCCCTTGAGAGCCCTTACAGCGCGCCAGAACTTAACAAAGAATACCCTTACATCCTCATTACAGGCAGGAGACTGCCAGGCTTTTTCCACTCCGAAAATCGACAGGTGCCCTGGCTGAGGGAGCTTCACAGGGACCCTGTTGTGGAAATCCATCCCCAAACGGCCACGACAGAGGGCATTCATGAGGGCGATTGGGTCGTGATCGAGTCACCCCGCGGGAAAGTCAGACAACGGGCAAAACTTTTCGCCGGTATGGACCCAAGAATTGTCAGTGCAGAACATGCTTGGTGGTTTCCGGAGAATAAGGATCCGGGGCATGGATGGGATGAATCGAACATAAATATTTTGACTTCCAATGCCTATGAAAACTGCGATCCCGCTATGGGCGCTACCCATGTGAGAACACTTCTGTGCAAAATATATCCTGAGAAAGAGAGGGAGGCCTAACATGGATAGATATGCTTTAGTCATTGACCATGAATCATGCTGGGGATGTAAGACCTGTGAAGTGGCTTGCAAGCAGGAATTTAGTGTTCCTGATGGTATTAGGTTCATATACGTCTCTGAAGATGGACCCAAAGAGGTGGATGGTAGGCCGCATTTTCTTTTTAAAGTAAATGTTTGCATGCACTGCGATGCCCCCCCCTGCGAAGAAGCATGCCCGGAAGAGGCCATCGCTAAGAGAGACGATGGCATCGTGATTCTGGATTATGAAAAATGCACGGGATGCCAGGCATGTATTGAGGCATGTCCTTATGGTGCCATCGACTTTGATGAGGAGAAAGGCCTCGCCCAGAAGTGCAATCTTTGCCATCAGAGGGTGGATAACGGTCTCACTCCCGCGTGTGCAGATAATGTCTGTTTAGCCCATTGCATCTACTTTGGGGATCCGGATGAAATAGAGAGAGAAATCTCAGAAAAGAAAAAGGCAATCCAACGCTAAACGCCATGTCCCTGGGAGAAAACCGAGGAGTATGGCATTTATAGGTGAAGCTTCCTATGAACGGATTTTATACATAGAGCTTTTTGGCATGGACGAACGAGAGGTAGAGCAGGGTTATGCCAGTTTTCACCGCAAGCTGAACCATCTCCTCCGGCAGCGGGATGTCAAGCAGTTTAAGGCCCATATTGCGAGACACCCGGGGCAAGCCGGGAAATTATCCCATTGCCTTGGCCTCAGCGACGAGTTTGCAGAAGTTGAGATGCATAAAGCCATATTGGTCAGATCAGCCTTGAAGGACTTGCATCAAGAGGCGCGAGATTGGCTCGAGCAAAGGAACATCGAACCCCCGCCCATCAACCTGACAAGGCGCGGACAAAGGAGAAGAAAGCGTTTTGGCGGAAAAAGGAAAACCCATCATGGCAGGAAATGATATTCCTCCCTGTCTCATATATATCGACAAACAAGGGCGATGGTTCCATAAAGGCGTTGAAATGATCCACCGGGAGTTCATCAGGCTATTCTACCAACATATGGAGATTGATTCCCAGGGGCGGTATGTTATCAATTGGGGTGGAGATCGGTGTTATGTGGAGGTTGAGGACACGCCATTCGTCGTCCGCCGCACCACATTCAGGCAGGGAGATAAAGACAATTCACGCTTTATCCTGTTCTTGAGTGACGATAGCCAGGAGGATTTATCTCCTGAGACGCTTTTCATAGGAGATAGTAATGTCCTATATTGCAAAGTAAAAAACCGAACCTTTCCTGCCCGATTTGATCGGCCTGCCTATTACCAACTGGCTGAATACGTCAAGGAAGAAAACAATGGGTATTTCCTCCCCCTTAATGGGGAGATCTATCCGCTCCGGGAAAAGTAAACAACCCGGCCCCAGAGGAGACCGGGCTTTGGGATAAACCTTTAAGGGATGATTTGCAGAATCGGGATTTCTAAATTCGAAATCTTAATATCGAATGTTCCAATGACCCAAACAAACCCATATGAACAACACCCCATGTTCTTTTGTTTAGGTATTTGAATTTTGGTCATTTTATATTGTTTCGAAACCGGGGACCCGACCAAAGGGTGGGGAGTCCAAGCGAAGCGCGGACAATTTCGGATTTCGTGCTTCGGATTTAGAGCCACGTTATTGGCAAAGGCAAAGCCAGGAGTTTCTGACCGGACCCAGAGGACAAAGTCAAATCTGAATGTATCCTGGTCACTGAGCGCTCACAGGTTGGACGATCTCTATTTGTGCTCGCCCTTTCACCTCCTTAAGCCAGTCCGCGTAGATGGCCTGATTTTTTGCACGCATCAGTGACATGCGATAATTCTCTTTTTCTTCTTCATACTTTGCCATATCTATGCCTTTTCGCCCCTCAAATCTGATGACAATAACACCTTTGTCCGTTTCGAAAACCCCATCCGCATAGCTTCTATTTTCATTGAGGCTAAAGGCTGCTTCTTGGAGATCTGGGGCGTATCCGATCTGGGGGTTGTGATCGTTGCGGGTGAAGAAATCTGTTGTCTTCGGCGCAAGATTTCGCTCTTTGGCGAGTTCCTTCCAATCCTTCCCCCCTTTCAGCTCAGCAAGATAGTCTTCTGCGGCCGACTCTGCCTTAAGGGTTGCCAGATGAGAAGAAAAATCTTTCCTCACTTTCTCCTTCACGTCCTTCAATTCCGGTAGATGAGATGGTTTTTTGTCAACAACCTGGATAATATGGAATTTGCCATTGAATTCAAGCACTTCACTCACATCATTCTTTTCAAAGGAAAAGATGGATTTTCGGAGTTTTTCATCGCCTCCAATATCGGGGATGGTTTCATTTGAAGAGAAATACCCACTCTGCTTGATGGGCACTTTATGTCTTTCAGCATATTCACTGAGATCCACTTCATAGGGCATCTGGTCTATGAGTGATAAGGCCTTTTCATGGGCTAGGTCCATGCTCGCCATATTGGTCAGTGTTTTCTTTATTTCCCCGCGAACCTCTTGCAGGGTTCTCGCTCTGGCCTCTTTCACATCCTCCGCCTTGATGATGTGATATCCGAATCGCGTCCTCACCAATTCACTTATCTCCCCTTTCTTCATCTTGAAGGAGGCCTCCTCAAAGGGTTTGACCATTCGGCCCTTGGAGAAATAACCAAGATCTCCACCCTTTTGGGCGGTGGGCCCTTCGGAATATTTCTTTGCCAGGTTCGCGAAATCATCGCCCCCGCGGGCCTTTTTCAGGACCCTGGAAGCCTTCTCTCTCACCTTTGCCTCCTCTTCCTCCGGGGCATTGGGGTCTAACTTGAACAAGATATGCCTAGCCCTAACCTCCTTTTCCTCTTTAAACATCTCTCTGTTGTCTTCATAATAATCTTCCACCTGTTGATCCGTTATGCTTACCTCATTTTTGAATGCATTCGGATCAATGGTAATGTATGCTATCTTTATTTTCTCTGGCACGCGGTACTCTTCCTTGCGTTCCTCAAAGTACGATTCCGTAGCCTGGGGCTCGAGCGCAACCGATTTTTCAAAATTCTTTGGCTGGAATTGGACAAAACTGATTTTCACTTTCTGGTTAGAGAAGGTATACTGATCTAAGACCTCTTGCTCTGTAACTGGCGTAAACGTCATCAAGAACTGTCTCAACTTCCTCTGAAGCAATCCCTGCGCTATACTCGCCTCAAAATCCTCTGGCTTCATCCTGTTTTGACTCAAAAGCCCCCTGTACCTGCTCTCGTCAAAGCGCCCTCTGTACTGGAACGCAGGGTAGGCGAGGATTTCGTCCTGGATCTCCTTTTCAGTGATATCCAACCCGATCTTCTGGGCCTCTTGACTGACCAATTTTCCATTTATGAGGTTTTCCAAGGCCCTGTTTCTCAGATCAAATACCTCGATAAGGTTTTCACTCCAGACGCTCTTATAATCCCTCTGAAGGGCCTCAAGGAGCCGCCTATAAGTCTTCTGGTATTCCATCCCGCTAATGGGGTCTCCGTTCACATAAGCGATCTTCACGCCGTTCCTCGAAGTGAAGGAGTAGCCGAAGTAGAAGATGAAGACCACGGCGATCATCCCTATCAAGAATTTGATGAGCCATGACTTTGCATGCCTTCTCATTAAGCTCAATACCATTCAGTTTGTCCTCCCGGAAGTGTAAATATACAAAATCCTCCTTTTAAATTACAAAAATAAAAAGGAGGACACTCCGTGAAATTGCTATACCCCTTTGTCACGTTCATTTATGCTAATAACATGATCAACCATAGCTGTCCATTACAAATTGTGGGGCCTGATTCAGCATCAGGTATCATCTTTTCTTAAGACCTATTTTTCTTCCTGGTTTTTTGACGCCAAATGGCCTTTCTTGATATGATGAGATCCTTATTATAAGGAGAGGATTCCCTATGGGCAAAGTTGCTACAGGTCTCGATGTTTTTCGAGATGAATATTGGAGGAAATTGAAGGGTTATAGACTGGGCTTACTCTCCAATCAGGCCTCTGTAGACAGTCAGCTAAGACCGGCTAAAGAAATCGTCTCTGGCCTATTGCCTGGTCAGTTGAAGGCCCTGTTTGGTCCCCAACATGGTTACTGGGGGATAGATCAGGAAAATATGATTGAGACCGCTCATTCCCATGACAGAGGCCTAGACATACCCCTTTTCAGCCTCTACTCAGAGACCAGAGAGCCGTTGCCTGAAATGCTTGATCTGGTAGACATCCTCATCATCGATCTACAGGATGTGGGTACGAGGGTATATACTTTTCCCTCAACACTGTTGAATTGCCTGAAGGCTGCGTCCACATCGGGGAAAAAGGTGATTGTCTTGGACCGACCCAACCCCCTGGGTGGCGAGATGGTTGAGGGCAATCTCTTGAAACCCGAACTTCATTCTTTTGTAGGACCCTTCTCTTTCCCCATGCGCCACGGCTTAACCATGGGCGAAATGGCGAAAATATTTGACAGGCATTTTAATATTGCCGCTGACCTGGAGATCGTGCCCATGGAGGGATGGAAGCGCCGCATGATTTGGCGGGACACGGGGTTAAACTGGCTCATGCCTTCACCTAATATGCCACTGCCTGTAACAGCCCAGGTTTATCCGGGACAGGTCATATGGGAGGGGACAAATCTGTCTGAGGGGAGGGGGACCTGCCGTCCCTTTGAGATGTTCGGTGCGCCTTTCTTGGAAACTGGCCCCATCACACGGAAGTTACCTCCTGAAGCCTGGGCAGGATGTCTGTTTCAGGAGGTTTTGTTTCGTCCCACATTCCACAAGTGGGAGGGTGAAATCTGCCGAGGATTCATGATTCACGTCCTTGATCACCGGGTATATCGCCCCTATTTCTCCACTCTGGTCCTTCTAAAAGCCATTTTAGAGCTTCACAAGGAGCAATTCGCCTGGAAGAGGCCCCCTTATGAATACGAGTATGATCGAATGCCGATTGATTTGATACTGGGCGATTCGTCTCTTAAAATCAGAATGGAAGAGGGAGCAGATCTCTTAGAGGTCCAAGAAGGATGGAATGAAGAGCTGAGAAA
>JASFEQ010000094.1:0-12416 GCA_050124735.1 Desulfobacteraceae bacterium
ACTAGTGCTAACTTGCATAATTAAGCGTCATCACCGGAGCGTCATTGCGAGCGAAGCGAAGCAATCTCGTTCTTCTAGAAAACAAATTTTGTCAACAGGTTGGGATGAGATTGCCGCGTCGCCTGCGGCTCCTCGCAATGACATTATAATATCGGCAATTTATGCAACCGAGTACTAATGAAAAACGGAGGGAGTCATAAACCAATGAATAGTCTGAAACTTACGTCATTAAACGGAGAGAAAGACAGACGGACAGTCATCATCGTGGGAGATGTGAAAATCGGTGAGGAATTTGTGGTGATTGCCGGTCCTTGCAGTGTGGAGAACGAGGAGCAAACCATAAAAACGGCCCAGAAGGTGAAGGAGGCGGGTGCCAAGATGCTCAGAGGCGGCGCCTTCAAACCGAGAACTTCACCCTATGACTTTCAGGGACTGGGCCTCCAGGGACTAAAAATCCTTGAAAAGGCGAAAAAAGTGACGGGGCTCCCCGTGGTAACCGAGGTGACGGATCCTCGAGATGTCTCCTGGATAGGCGAATACGCAGACGTCTTGCAAATCGGCACCAGAAATATGCAGAATTTCTCTCTCCTTAAAGAGGTTGGGAAAGCGCAGAAGCCTGTGCTCTTGAAAAGAGGAATGTATTCAACCTTACAAGAATGGCTCAATTGTGCAGAGTACGTACTCTCAGAAGGAAATCCGAACGTCATTCTTTGTGAAAGGGGCATAAGGACCTTTGAAACCTATACTAGGAACACCTTGGATCTGAGTATCGTCCCCTCCGTTAAGGAGGTCACCCATCTTCCTATCATTGTTGATCCTTCTCATGGAACGGGTAGGTTAAGTCTCATTGAATCCATGAGCCTTGCTGCTATGGCGGCGGGCGCAGATGGGGTCATGATCGAAGTGCACCATAAGCCCCAGGAGGCCATATGCGATGCAGATCAGGCAATGCCGCCGGATATGTTCGCAGGTCTGATGAAAAAGATGTTAGCGCTGCGTTCCCATATGAATGGAACAGATCAGAATGGGAAAAAGAGACTGAGGAGCAGATAGTGTGAAGAGCCTTATAATTCACGGCAGCACGGGCGATTCAAACATACTGATTGGTGAGAGCCTTCAAAATCTCCAAAAGTATATTGCTTCCGCACAAGTGGTGATCATCACAGATAGCAACGTAAGGCGCCTCTACGGGAAAGACTTCCCACCCTATGAAATCATAGAAATCGGTATGGGTGAAAAGATAAAAAACCTGGATACAGTCAAGACCATCTATGGAAAGCTTTTGGAGGCAGAGACCGACCGTTCATCTTTTATTGTAGGGATCGGTGGAGGTGTGGTCTGTGACATCGCAGGGTTTGCTGCCTCAACCTATCTGCGGGGCGTACGTTTCGGGTTTGTTTCTTCAACCCTCTTATCTCAAGTGGATGCGAGTGTTGGTGGAAAGAACGGTGTGAATTTCGAGGGGTACAAAAATATGGTGGGCGTCTTTAATCAACCCGAAGTCGTAATTTGTGACATGAACCTCCTGAAGACCCTGCCAGAGAAACAGGTTTTATGCGGTCTAGCCGAGGTGGTAAAGCACGCTGCCATCGGTGACGCTAATCTGTTTTCATATCTTGAAAAGCACTACAATAAAGTGCTCCAGTTGTATGAGGAAGCGATAGAGAAGATCGTTTATGATTCGGTCCTCATAAAGTCATCCATTGTTAACCGGGATGAAAAGGAGAAGGGGGAGCGGAGGAAACTCAATTTCGGCCACACCCTAGGGCATGCCCTTGAAAAGACCACAGGTGCACCTCATGGGGAGGCAGTCAGCGCAGGGATGGTGGCCGCTTCAGTCCTTTCTGAAAAAAAAGGGTACCTGAGCAGAGAAGAGAAGGAGAGGATCGAGGCATTACTCAAGAAATTCCAGCTCCCCACCAGAGTTCAAGTGGATAAGAAAAGACTGCTTGAAGCACTGAGGAAAGATAAGAAGAGGGAAGGGGAGGCCATAAATTTCGTGCTGCTTCACGGCATAGGCAAAGCAGTTGTGGAAAAGATATCCATGAAAGAACTGGAAGCAGTGGTCAGTGAAATGATCTAGTCACAATCTAGGCAGACCAAAATAAGCTCAGCGCGGCGTCGCCATAGCGGCTTTGGCGCGTCGGCGACCCTTCGGGCAATCGGTCGGGTTTTAAACCCGACCCTACACGTAGGGTGGTATTTTACATGCCACCGATAATTTGGCCGACCTGTCCTCCCCGTCCTTCGTAGAAGGTAGCTCCAGAGGACGGACGAAGTAGGTCTGCTACGGAGAGTGGTATGCAGGTCGCCGCCCAATGAAAAATGTTCCTGTCTCCGTGGTTATTCGTAACGTTTCTGCAAGGAGGTTAAATATGAGTTTGATGGAAATCAGAAAAAGGATCGATCATATTGATTCCAAGATCCTGAAACTCTTAAATGACAGGATGGAACAGGTCCTCATGACCAAGAAGTTCAAATCCCAGATTGAGGACAAGCAAAGGGAGAAAGAGGTCATTGAGAGGATCAGAGAGAACTTAACAGGACTGATCAACGCGGAGTTCATTGAGAAGGTCTATACAGAGATTATTAAGGAAAGCAAAGCGCTTCAGCAGAGGGATTACAAACTCATTGCATTCCAGGGCGAACACGGCGCGTATGGTGACGTGGCATCAAGGGCATGGAACGGCGAACTTGTGCCTGTGCCGTGCAGTCAGTTTGCCGAAGTGTTTGAAGGGGTCAAATCCGGTCTCTATGACTATGGTATCGTTCCCGTGGAAAACACACTTGGCGGTTCTGTAGAGCAAGTGAACCACTTGCTTATCAACACGGATCTAAATGTGGTGGGGGCCGTCGAACTTCCTATTCACCTCTGTCTGCTTGCACTGCCCGGAACGGACCACAGGGAGATCCGTACCGTATACTCTCATCCCCAAGCCCTCGCACAGGCCCGTCAATTTCTTTCGAGGAACAAATTGGATCCTGTGCAGTATTATGACACGGCGGGTGCTGCAAGAATGCTGGCGGAGGAAAGGCCAAAAGGCTCTGCCGCCATTGCGAGTAAACTTTGTGCAGGGCTCTATCACCTTGAAATTATAAAAGAAGATATAGAGGATCTTGAGAGAAACATGACGAGGTTCCTGGTGGTTTCCAAGGAAAAGAACGAGGAAGAAGGCGATAAATGTTCCGTGGTTTTTTCAACAGAGCACAAGGCAGGCACGCTTTTCCGTGTCCTTGAAGAGTTTGCAAGGGAAAATATTAATTTGACAAGGATAGAGTCCGTACCAAGCGAGCCGGGGAACTACGCTTTCTTCGTGGATTTTATGGGGGCAACCAAGGATAAAAATGTTGTAGAGGCACTCAAAAAGGTAAAAGGCATTACGACCCATTTTAAATTGATCGGCTCTTACAGGGAACGGAAAGTGTCATGAGGATATGTATTATGGGTGCCGGGCACATGGGTGCCTGGCTTGTGGAAGAATTCTGTCTCGACCACGATGTGGCTGTTTATGATACAGACAGAAGAAAGCTAAAATATTTTTTCAACGTAAAGAGGCTCCTTGAACTTGCGGAGGTTAAGCCATTTGAGCCTGAGCTCCTGATTAACGCCGTAAGCCTTCCTAATCTCTATAAGGCATTTAGCGACGCCCTTCCCCACATACCCGAAGATTGCATTCTTTCAGATATTGCATCGGTAAAAACGGGAATACATGATTATTACAAAAACCTTGGCAAGAAATTTGTTTCCACCCATCCCATGTTCGGCCCCACCTTCGCCAATATCAGGGACCTTCGGGATGAGAATGTGATCATTATCAAAGAGTCTGATGGGGGGGGGAAAGAGTTCTTCAGGAATTTCTACAAAGGTCTTAATCTCCATGTCTATGAGTACACATTTGAAGAACACGACAAAACCATTGCTTATTCCCTGTCAGTTCCCTTTGCTTCATCAATGGTGTTTGCTGCTTGCATGAAGAAACAGGAGGCACCAGGTACCACGTTTAGAAAACACCTGGATATTGCGAAAGGGCTTCTTTCTGAGGACGATCATCTCCTGGCCGAGGTCATGTTCAATCCCAATACAGTGAGACAGATAGAGGGAATCAATTCGCAGTTAGCTTACCTGACGCATATTATCAGAGGCAGGGATTACGAAGAAATGGAGAAGTTTCTCAATAAATTGAGAAAGAATATTGAATAAGCCTCATTTACCTAGTTAGATTATGATCTGCATTCCCATCACCGCTAAAAATACTGAAGAGGCCCTCCAAAGGATAGCCAGGGCCAATGCCTTGGCTGATATGCTAGAAATACGTCTGGACCTGATGGAGAGCTTCGATCTGCACGAGATGATTCAAGCTGCATCCAAACCTGCACTGGTTACCTACCGATCCAAAGGGGAAGGAGGGAAAGGAACCGCTGATGATAAGACGCAGGCCAGTTATTTGTTAACTGCTCTAGAAGAAGGTGCAGAATTTGTGGATGTGGAGCGGCGTTTACCTGAAAAATGGCGGAAGAAAATTTTTCATGCCCGGGGTAAGTCCAGTATCGTTGCTTCCACCCATGTACCTGATAGTACGCCCCCAAAGGAAGCGTTGGAGGAGATTTTCGAGGAATTGACGGCTACTGGTGCTGATATTATCAAGATTGTTACCCATGCTAAAAGCATGATGGATAATCTCAGGGTCCTGGATCTCATACCGAAGGCACAGGAAAGGAGAATCAAGATCATCGCCTTCTGCATGGGGCGTTTTGGAAGAATCAGTCGAATTTTCTCACATCTTATGGGCGGGTATTTGACCTTTGCATCCCTTGAAGGGGGAGAGGAATCCGCCGCTGGACAAATACCTGTGGAGGAAATGAAAAAAATCCTGGATTTCTTTAAAATCTAAGACCTTAACGTTCCTGTTGAGTTTTTAGAAAGTGCCACGTTTCTCATTCGTTAACGCGTGATGCTACATACTGGTCTCTGCCTGCCCGCCATTAGCTGCGCTTCAGGCGCTGGCAGGCGGGGATACTGGATGAAAAGGTAAAGAATGCTTTTTCAAATCATCCAGCATCTAGAATCCAGTGTCCAGTATCGCTTTGCCCTAAGCAATGTGATATTTGCTCCGAAAGGGCTTAGACTTAACCAGGAGATTCGGTAAGAATAAAAGTCCCATGACGATTGATCAACACACAGAGCTTTACGGTGTGGTGGGCTATCCCATAGGTCACTCCCTGAGCCCCACTATGCACAATACGGGCTTTTCGGCAAGTGGCCTGAATGCCATCTACCTGGCTTTTGAAACAAAGGATATAGAGGGATGCATTCAGGCTATGAGAGCGCTCAACATCAGGGGGATGAGTGTGACGCTACCTCACAAGTCTTCGGTGCTCCCTTTACTTGATGAAGTGGACGACCTGGCCGAAAGAATAGGGGCCGTGAATACAGTCGTGAACGAGGACGGCCATCTGAGCGGGTACAATACAGACGCTGTCGGAGCGCTTCGCGCTCTGGAAGAGAAAATCGAACTTTCAGGGAAAAGCGGCCTCATGGTAGGGGCTGGCGGCGCGGCGCGGGCCATCGGTTTTATATTGAGGGAAAAGGGTGTTAAACTGAAAGTGACGAATCGCTCCGTTGAGCGAGGAGAATCCCTTGCCCATTCCCTTGCCTGTCCCTTTATCCGGCTAGATGCGTTGCAGGAACCCATGGCAGACCTTTTGATACAGACCACACCGGTAGGGATGATTCCCCGGAAAGAGGAATGCCTCGTTCCAAAACAGATCCTCAGAAGAGACATGGTGGTCATGGACATTATTTATAACCCTCTTGAAACGGCGCTGCTCTGCCTGGCAAAGGCCAGAGGATGTGTGACGATAAATGGACTGAGTATGTTTATCCATCAGGGGGCAGAACAGTTCAGGCTTTGGACGGGTCGTGAAGCCCCCATCAGTGCCATGACCCATGCGGTAGAGGAGGCACTTATGAAAAATTCTAGAGATGATTGAGGAATTAGTGATCAGTAAAAGAGATATAGACCGAGATACTATGAAAGAGATTCCAACCAGATCCTCGATTGATGCAACAGTGCGCATACCCGGTTCCAAAAGCATTACCCATCGGGCCCTGATTACGGCCAGCCTGGCCAAAGGGGAGAGTGTACTTGAAGAATTTCTTGCCTGCGAGGATACCCTATACACCGTCAATGGACTCCGGGAGCTTGGAGTAGAGATATCCATCAATGGAGAACATCCGAGGGTTCAAGGCACAGGTGGTGAGTTCTCCTCCGCCGGCGGTAGAAAAGAGATTTTTCTAGGAAACTCTGGAACCTCCTACCGCCTTCTCCTCTCCACGGTAGCCCTTGCCAGCGGCGAATATATCCTCACAGGGACACCCCGTATGCATGCAAGACCTATAGGAGACCTGGTCGAGGCTCTGAACAGGCTTGGGGTAGAGGCTTCATGTATGGAGAAAGGAGACTTTCCACCTGTATCTGTTCAAGCGAAAGGGATCCGAGGGGGAAAAGTGAAGATCGCTGGGGGAAAAAGCAGTCAATATTTGTCTTCACTTTTGTTGGCCGGTCCATATGCGGAAAAGGATGTGGAGATCGAGGTGGCCGGAGGCTTGGTCTCTCGGCCATATGTGGATGTGACCCTAGACGTGATGAAGACGTTTGGGATTCCAGTCAATCGCGATGGCTACCGTTATTTCAAGGTCTCCAGTGGACAGAGGTATCGCCCTCGTAAGTTCAAAATAGACGGAGACGTATCAACAGCATCCTATTTCTGGGCCGCCGCGGCCGTGACCGGAGGGACCATTAGAACAGAGAATATCCAACCTCACAGCACCATGCAGGGGGATATTGATTTGCTTGATATTGTGGAAGAGATGGGCTGTCATATCGAGAAGAGCGCTGAAAGCGTCGTTGTTCGAGGCCGTGCGCTTTCTGGTATTGAAGTGGATATGGGAGCCATGCCGGACATGGTTCCAACCTTGGCTGCCATTGCTCTTTTTGCTAAAGGGAGGACGACTATTCGGAACGTCTCTCACCTGCGTCTCAAGGAAAGCGACCGACTGCGGGCCATCGCCACAGAATGGTCTCGGCTGGGGAGCCGAATAGAGGAGTTGGCGGATGGGTTGATCATCCATGGCGGAGGCCCTCTCTCAGGAACGGTCGTAGACTCTCATGACGATCATCGCATAGCTATGAGCCTGGCTGTGGTGAGACTAAGGGTTCCAGATATCAGCATTAAAGGAGAGGATTGCGTCAATAAATCGTTTCCAGGATTCTGGGAATTGTGGTATGGACTCCAATAGCGCAGAGCCGCTGTTTTTCAATTGAGGCTGTCGGAAAACCGGTTTCTGAGAGGCTGATGGAAAATGTCCATATGCAAGGCTTCCGAAATCCCGAGGAATGAGGCGTACATGGAAGTACGCCGCAGTGACGAGGGATGAGGGTAACGCAGCAGATGGGGGTTTTCCGACAGTCTCTTTAGAATCCGATCGTTTGGGATGGAGGAGAAGGCACGAGGAATGGAATATCCTGTCAAAGAGACGCTCCAGAACCTGTACCAGAAATACATAGTGCAACAGGGACTGACGATAGAATACATCATTAAGGTACTCCTCATTCTTGTAACGGCCACCATTGCCTGGTGGATTTTCAACTTGATTGTGAGGAGACTTAAGAAGAGGTATTGGGAGCACACCTTTTTTCAGAAAAATAGGCTCTTTTTCCCTCTCATAAGAAAGGCAGGGCACTATACCATCCTCATATTGGTGGGCATTGGCCTGGTTAACCTCATTCATGTGCCCATTATCGAAAAGATATTCTATGCCTTTATGATCATGGTCCTTGCATCTCTCATGAATGGTATTTTCAAAACCTTCCTGCCCCAAATCAGAGAAAAGATCGTTACCAAAACCAGAAGTAAGATGGATGATGTGATCTTCGACCTGGTGAACAGGTTCGCAACCGTCATCATCTTTGTTACGGCCGCCATTCTTGCCCTCGATGTGTTGGGAGTAAATATCATGCCTTTCGTCGCGGGTGCTGGGGTTGTGGGCATCGCCATCGGGTTTGCGGCAAAGGATACCCTGTCCAATGTGATTGCGGGTGTCCTGCTCATCATGGACCGTCCATTCGAGGTGGGCGATCGGATTGAGGTCTGGTCTGCACCCGCCAATTCAGCCACCTGGGGAGATGTGGTGCATATTGGGCTCAGGGCCACCAAGATTCGGACCACGGATAACATCGTAATCGTCATCCCCAATAACGAAATCATGATGAGGGATATCATCAACTATACCACCATGTCTAAAGACATCAGAGTCCGTATACCTATTGGTATTGCCTATGACGCGGATGTGAGCAAGGCCAAAGAAATCATCAAGCAGATCAGCCTTGAGTTGGATTGGGTCAAGACAAATCCTGAGCCTAAGGTGGTGGTCAAGAGCTTTGGTGATTCTGCAGTTAACCTGGAGGCTAGGGTATGGATCAGTCGGCCCAGAAAAAGAATGGATACCATTTCCCATATCACGGACCGCGTGAAAGAGGTCTTCCAGCAAGAGGGGATTGAAATCCCCTTTCCAAAGCGAGATATCTACATAAAAAAATCAGAATAGAGGGCCACAACCCCCCCCAAAAAAACCTTGACGAGTCTACCACAGTGTGGTAGAAAAGGTGGCGTGCATTGTGCACCTCATTTTGTGATAGCCTTTGAGAGTTGATGCCTCCTATCTGTCCTTGAGGCTCAAAGGCTTATTACCTCCTTCTAACCCCCTTGAGACTCCCTGCATCCTCAAGGGGGTTTCTTCTTCATTCCCAGTATTTTACTAAGGGAATATATGGGGGGTTGAACCGAATTTGCCTCAATCTAATATAATTATTTCTCCATGCTTAAGGATGAGAAACTCCTCCTCTGATCTTTCATTTTCTCTTATCGCTTTTTTAAGCCTTCTGGGGGGTTCATCAAGGGGTTCATCCGTCAGAATAAAAGTACCCCAGTGTATGGCCACGGACTTTTTGGAGCGCACGTCCAGGTGAATCTGAAGGGCCTCTTCAGGGTTGATATGGTAATTGCGCATAAACCACCTGGGCTCGTAGGCCCCTACGGGGATGGCTGATAGATTAAAGGGCCCCAATTTGCGGCCGATTTCCTTAAAGTGGGGTGCATAACCGGTATCTCCTGCAAAGAAGAAACGAAAATCATTGGCCTGGATCACCCAACCAGCCCACAAAGTTTTGTTGCGGGAAAAGAGGCCCCTTTTACTCCAATGTTGAACAGGTACAGCCGTAATCTTTAGGTCTGCTTCCTCGTGTCTTTCCCACCAATCCAACTCAATGACCCGTTTGATGCCAAGACCTTCAAACCAGCTTTTAAGCCCTAAGGGGACAAAAAATTGAGTCTTTTCCCCACCTTCTCGCTGATGGAGCTTCAGTATCGTCTGTTTGTCCAGGGAGTCATAATGATCGTGGGAAATGACGATCATATGAATGGGCGGCAA
Source organism: Desulfobacteraceae bacterium (assembly GCA_050124735.1). GTDB lineage: Bacteria > Desulfobacterota > DSM-4660 > Desulfatiglandales > HGW-15 > JASFEQ01. The sequence goes on from JASFEQ010000094.1 coordinate 9,491, forward strand.
CGCTTGGAGAGGTATTCCTGGGGGGACCACCCTTTTGGGACCGGCCCATTGTACAGGTGAGGCCCGTTCGGAGAAATGGGGATCTGTAAGGATATTCTTTCCTTTCAACTGGAGCAAAACCGTGGCATGGCCAATCCAGGTGAGGGTAACTTTTTCGTGGTTGGATCGGAGAAATTCAGGATCGCTCTTGGCTAAAGGAAAATCATAGTCTTCAGGCCCGGGGATATCCTTACCGAGTCGATTCCATCGCCATTTCAAGAAGTCGAAAAACCTGGGCTCATCTGCCATATAAATATTGCGAAAGCCATCTTTAGTGTGATGGGGTTTGCTTTGCTCGGTCTTTTGGGCAGCACAAGTCAGTGCGAAAAAAGAGAGGAAACTCAAGACAAATAACCTCCACATCTGAAACAAAAATGAACCCATTTAAGGCCCCCTACAAATAGACAAAAATTCGCTTGGTCTGCTGTCAATGGTGATGTGCGTCCTAAATGTATTTACTCGCCCAAGTGGCGACCCTAGCACCCACATATTAATAGTGAGTTCGTTATATCCAATGTCAACATCAAAAAATCTGCCATAGGCGCCCTCTGCTCGAGACCTTATCCGTTGGCAGCTATTCCCTAGCGCTTCTTAGAGTCGTGTGAAGGCATGAGCTTGGAAAAGGAGCACGAGATAAGCAAGAGAGAAAAGATCTTCGCCTTTTTGATGGATGCGATTAAGGCGGGACTCTCATCGATGACTTTTTGACAAATTTTGCGCATTTTCTGTGAAAAAAGACAAAATTTGACAGAATCCATATGCGGCTCGTGCGCTTTTTAGGTTCGGGCAAATAGAGGTGTCGTGATTGTTTGTAACTTACTGGAATATATGCTTTTATTTTTATCATCATAAAGCAGCAAAATCTCCAAGGAATATGGTTTATGGCACAAGCTTTGCAGTGCAATGAAACTTGTCCGACAGATTTGGTCACCAAGGAAAGAGCATGGTTAACCGTTCGCTACAATCGTCATGAAAAGAAATCTTCGCCTCACATTTCAGACCCTCCTAATCGCCCTCTCACTATTTGTGCTCACAGGGTGTCTCGAGATCATTAGCGCTGTGGGAGCGAGCGCTTATATGACCGGAGAGTACCTCGTATCGGGCGCGGTGACCAAAACCATCAGTTGCGATTTCAGCCGGATCAAAAAGGCCCTTTTGGTTGCACTGTGCAAAATGGAAATCGATGTGGATAAGGCAAGCCCTATTGAGGACGGGGAAGAGATCTTTGCCACGGCAGAAGAGTTAGAAATCAGAATCGAGTTAAAGGAGATAACGCCGACTGTCACGCGCATTTCAGTAAAAGCGGAAAAAAGCTTCCTAAACCGGGACAAAGCAACGGCCCAGGAAATTCTTCAGCAGACAAACAAGATAGCTGAAAAATTGGTCAGCCAGGGGTGATGTGCCTGGTTCCATGCAGGCCTTCCAGCCATTGCCGATCGAATCAAGCGCAAATATTTGCCAGTTATTATTCCAAGAAGGCTCACGGAGACTTTGGCTTCTTCTGTTTTTCTTTGGCGAGCGTCCTGTAGATCCAACCTTTCTTTTCCAGATCTGAAAGCCATATCTGATACCAGTTCTTCTTCTTGTTCAATAGCCAGAATTTTTGATCTTTTTTGGCGACCGAAATGATTTTGGAGCGTGTCGTGGGCCCCTGCCTAATATTGGCCCGCTTTGCAATCACAGTGACGTTGCTGAGGAGGTGTTCAGGGACCTCTACTGGGCTGGACGTTGTCTCAGTCGATTCCTCAACTTTCGTCTTGTGAACCCAGCCGGAGACCCTAAGTCTGGGTATCCAGGCACGGATCCAGTCTCCCTGAGTATCAAGCCATTTGAGCTTTTCCTCTTTAGCGAGGGGGCCAAAAAACTGGGATGAAAGCTTGGGTCGAAGAAAGACGTAGCAGAGATCTGCGGTCACGCCAAAAGTGGAGAGTAAATCGGAATGGGTGTGGCTTGGTTCAGGGCGCTCAGCCTCCTGTGAAGCGTCTATACCATATTCTTTATCATTCGCTTCCTCACTGGCCGTTCCGCCGTTGGGCGCTAACATAGCGACCAGGGCCAACACCATAAACAAAAATAGAATTCCGCACAGGAGTCTTTTCAAGGCTCAACCTCGTCACAGGGCAAATGGCCGTCCGTTAGGGTAGGCGTGAAAAATGAATGGGGCTAGTGTAGAGTCAAGGTGCGCTGGTGTCAATGGAAAGGTTTCGGGAAAAAAGCGCACTAATTGGAACTGAGGTCTCTGCTGCTTTGTATCTGTTCCACTTCGTAGAATTCCACCTCTCGACTCTTAGGGGGTATGCGCAGGACACCGTCCACATCTTCCAGATCGTACCACCATTTGTATTCCTCCTCTGGCTTGCCGTAGCCTAAAAGATCGTCACCCCATACGGCAAAGCGCCTGGCAAAGGGAAACTTCCGCATGATCCACATGACAGAACGATGGAACGGCGTGAAGGGTTTATTCCAGGGGCACACCTTAATACAAGTGCCACAACTCGCTCCATGCTTATTCCCCACTCGCATGGCCGTGCATTTCTCCACATTATTGGGCCATTTTTCGTAACTGTTCTGTATCACTTTATCGCCAGAGCTTATGGAGCCTGACGGGCACTCTCGAGCACACTTCCCGCATTTTTCGCAAAAATCCTGCAGACCAAAGTCGATGGGCTTGTCCACGGCCAGGGGAAGGTCTGTTGTTACGACGGCCGCCTTGAAACGCGGCCCCAAAAATGGGTTCAGCACGATGTCACCGATGCGACACATCTCCCCCAAGCCAGCCCATAGCAAAATGGGCGGGACCACCACCTGATAATTTCGAGCGTGGTGGGCGCGGGCGGGGTAGCCCAGACGTCGGATGTACTCCGCCAATGCGCAGGCGATGAATGCA
>JASFEQ010000095.1:0-12376 GCA_050124735.1 Desulfobacteraceae bacterium
CCGTGCTGGCTAAAGCTGCGGATGAGATTATTGTACTGGATCATCAGCTAACGTGTCTTTTCACAGCGCATGCAGTTGGTAAGCATCACAATAAGCCGCCTTCCGGACTTGAACTCAAATATAGGACGTCCACACCTGGACGATACTTCGGCGTTAAAGGAGATGGTATTGGAGGGACAAATATCAAGGATCCACTTGAAATCGTTGATATGGAGAATAGCAAAATCCGTCATGGACTAACTCTACTCGTGACAGAGCCCACAGGAAGCTTCTATGCCTATTTCCGATTCGAAAACGGACGTTTCGTCATGATCGAGCCAATCCCTGAGGCATTGGAGGCGATAGATCTTATAGCGTCAAGCTGCGAATCCTCAAGGGTTTCTGCAATGTTTGTAGGTGGAGGTGGTGGAGCCTCAAGGGCGGGCATTTCAAAACGACCTTTGAAGTTGACCGAAGCCATCAAGGCTCGGAAAGCGAAACTAACGATAGGAGGTGCCCCGACATTTGTTATGCCAGGAGGAGGGATCACCTTTGTAGTGGATGTTGAGCAAGTTAAATCCGGGTTTTTTTACTGGGCACCAACACCTGCTGTAGTAGCGCCGATGGAGTATACCATGATACTTAAAGATTATATTGCTATAGGCGGTCATGTGGAAGCCATAAGACCGCTTTCTGAGGTCATTGCAGAGATGAGAGAGCGGCGCTCCCCAAAGAGATAGAGAAGTTACCTTACCTATAGCGAAGAAATGGATAAGGGACCCACAATGGCCGCCTTTCCGTAACTTTCAGCCCTATCGGGCAAGATTCCCAGGGCATCCACCGCCATCTTTCCGAAAATCCCTCCCAGCGCCTCCCCGATGTCCATGAGAGAAGTCAAATCATCTGCAAATTTGCCCGCAAAGGGGCTTTCAATAACGGCAATGGCCGCAGCCCGCCTCCCCGGCGGATCAACAGGACGACCAGAATCCGTATGGATCTCTTCTACAATGGTGACGTATTTTATGATCTGCATATGGTATAATCTGCTTCTCATGAGGCAATAAGCCTTTCCCGAAAGAAGTCACTCATAGCGAACTCTCCATCAACAGCAGCAAAGGCCCCAAGAATGATCTGTTTTCGGACAAGCTCTATCGTCTTTTCCATGGCGCTGGAGAGTGCCTTTGACTTTTTTTCTTTGCTTAAAGGGCCAACACTGACCGTAACTGGGATACCGGGAATGTCTGTATCTGGATCAATCTCCTCGGCAGGTCTCTGTATCACATGCTCGTCTTCGATGAAACTGGCGTTGGCGATGGCCGTGGCAGCCGCATCTGAGATGGATGCTGTTTCGGCAATAATCGTTACTGCCGAAGCAACACCTCTTGTGAAACTTCTCCCTCCCAGACCACTGCTGGCGATTCCCCAGGAAGCTCTTTCAGAATCCAGTTGGACCACGTGAGAGCATGCCTCTTCCCCGACTACTGGTCTTATACCCACCTTCACGGGTTCACCACCGCGGAGCCTGACGGAGACGTCACCACCGTTATTGACAACCACTTTGGTCATCCCCCGTTCGTAGAGAAAATCCGCAACAGCATCTGCAATGGTCCCAGCAACCGCTGCCATGGGGGTAAGATCCTTGTCGCCAATGCTCATTACGCTGCGGACCATCTCCTTGGTTAAAGGGTCATCTATGCCTCGTGGATTATTTGGCCCGCCTCTCCCCAGCGAGTGCCTGAGACGGGCAATCCGTTCAAGATAGAGAAAGGATTTTTCGGCAGCCTTCATGCCCATTTCTGGTTGAGGAACCCTGCCGACAGCGGCCGTGATGACGAGCCTCATAGGCCCGCACTCAGCCATCACATGACCGCCTTGGAGTAATTTGACGGTTTTCTCATAAGACATCTTTTCCCTTTACTCCCTTGTAGGAAAGGGCTCCTTTGCATTAAATAGTTTCATGGCTTCCAGGTGCTCGCCCAGGTACTCATACCCTAGAGGTAGCTTGGTTTCTATGTGATCGAAAGCCGTCTTGGACATGCATATTCCCCCAGGGTCTGCCAGAGCTTCCAGCCGAGCCGCAATGTTCACGCCGTCACCATAGATCCGCTCACCTTCTTCGATCACATCCACGAAATTCACTCCAATGCGAAATTCCATCCTGCGGTTTTCAGGCAGTTCCGCATTGCGGGCCTGAAACTCTTTCTGCACAGCCACAGCACACTGCACGGCATGGACTACACTGGTGAACTCAGCAAGCAGATTATCCCCAGGAGAATCTATCACTCGGCCCCTGTGCTGAATGATCAGTGTTGACATGACTTCCCTGTAAGTCTCCAGGGTCTTTACAGTAGCAGACTCATCTTCTGCCATTAGTCGACTGTAACCGGCAACATCTGCGCTCAGGATAGCCGTTAGCTTGCGTCTAAACTTTTCCTCAGCCATCGGATTACCTCCCCAAACACAAAAGCCCCAAATGGGACATGGGAACCCATAAGAGGCTTCGATTTTGTTACCTTCTGTTGACACATACCCATAGCTAACTCTAAGAAGTAAGGGTTGTGCTTTTTGGGGTTAACCTGTCGACAGATTTATTGAGGGTGTACAGGATAGCTTTTTTTGGTGGGGATGTCCATATATTGTACGTGCCACATAAGGGGCGAAACTTTCGATTTCTGCTATTGCTGACTCTGGAGGACCCCCAAAAAGGCTAGATTAGCAGAATATGCACTTTGGTGGGATTCAACGGTCGGGTGGCGCGGGGGAATCTCACCTGACACGGTCTTATGCCATGCCTTTTCCTCAACGCTCACCACCCTGGCTCTTTACCAGCGCAGCTTAAGGCGGTTTGAAGCCTGCTCCTGCAAGCCGGCTCCGAGGGGACTACCATCATCTCTTATGCAGCCTCGTGGCGCACTTATGGCAAGAAAAAGAAACTTCTGAGTGACCAATGCAGACCACAATATCTAGTGACAACCTTTTGCGACTCCAGCCCGGCCTTTCGTATTTAGTAGCTTAAGGCTCTATTCGGGCAGCCCCGCTTTTAGCAGCGAATCCCTCAAGCGATTTCGATCGACTTCGTTTTTGTAGTGCGCTACCCCGACAATATAATCAACAGAGAATTTGGGATAGATCCTGAGCACTTCCGCAGCCTCGCGGCGTGCCTCCTCCTCTCTCCCCATCAGGGCATAACAGGACGCCAGGCAAGTATGGGCGAATATATAATTTGGTTTTTTATTGTGTATTTCCCCACAGATTCGGATCGCTTCCTCATACCGTCCCGCATCGCGACAGGCAACGGCTAACCACATGAGATTAGCAAGCCGAGGCATAGGGTTCAATCGTATAGCCTTTTTGAAAGCTGCAATGGCTCCTTCGTGGTTCCCCGCAGAATAGTTGAGCGCAAGACCATACCAAAAATAAGTCCCGGCCGAATTGGGATTGAGGGCTATACCTCGCTCAGCCAAGGAAATTGCTTTATCATGATGATCAATAGTCTTATACAGGTTGGCTAAAAAGCCATAGGCCTCGCCCAATGAATCGTCCAGAGTGATCGACTTTTGTGTCAATTCTATTGCTTTGGCCATGGACTTTTTGGGGCTGCTCGTCAACTTGTATACCACATCACTCCAATGAGTCAGGCCCAGGAGATAATAGGCTACTGCATATTGGGGATCAAGAGTAATAGCTTCTTCAAATGTCTGACGCGCGAGGGCATTACTCTCCTTGGTGTAGGTTTCCATTTGCTCACGGCCTTTCAGGACCTTTAAATAGGCCTTGAGGTTATCCGTACCGCTTGAATATATGCGGGCTTGATCTCCTTCCGTCAATTTCACTTGAAGTGCCGTCACAACCTTTTGGGTGATCTCGTCCTGAATAGCAAAAATATCTTTCATGTCCTTGTCATAGCGCTCGGCCCAGAGATGATGATTTGTTTTAGCATCTATAAGCTGGGCAGTTAAACGAACTTTGTCACCTGCCTTTCGCACACTGCCTTCCAATACATAACGGACGCCTAATTCCTTGCCGACGGTCGGAACCCATATGGGCTTTCCCTTGTAGGTGAATGAGGAGTGCCGTGCTATCACAAACACCCTTTGAATTTTCGAGAGAGCAGTAATAATCTCCTCGGTAATGCCATCACTGAAATACTCCTGCTCGGGATCGCCACTCATGTTGACAAAGGGCAGCACGACAATGGAGGGTTTGTCGGGTAGTGGGAGTGGTGGTTTGTCTGGCAGTCCCGCCTTGCGTAGGCCAGTAAGAATGAGTTCTCTATCAGACTCCTTTTTGTATGGCCATCCCTTCGCAGCATTTTCCACACAGTAGTTTGGATTAAGTCGAAGCACTTCTGCGGCTTCCGCATGGGCCTCCTCTTCACGGCCCAATAAACTATAACTGATTGCAAGGTTCTGATGGACCATCAGATTGTCGGGCTCAATGCGGAGAGCCTTCTTATATTCTGCGATCGCCGCTTGATACATCCCTGCATGGCAATAGGCTTGTCCTAAGATACCGAAGTACCAATTCGGCGGAAAAGGGTTTAGACGAATTGCCTTCTTGATCGTCTCAATGCCTTCCTTGTGCCTCCCGTTAAAGTGTGAAATAAGGGCGAAAAAAGCCTGAGCGTCTGCTACATTGGGATTTAGGGCGACAGCCTTCTCAACTTGGGCTATTCCCTTTTCGTGCTGCCTCATCATCGTATACACCATTCCCAGGAAGGCGTGGGCGGGGGCATCGGAAGGATCCATGGCAATGACCTTTTTATATAGTTCAGCAGCCTTAGCCAAAGACTGCGTGGGGGACTTACTGAGGCCAAGACGCACATCAAGCCAGTGGGTCGTAGCAAGAAGCCTGTATCCCCTGGGATAATTTGGATCCAAATCAATAACCTCCTCTGCCATTTTACGAGCTAAGAGATTTCCATCTCTATTAAAACGCTTCACATACTCCACCCCTTGCAAAAACTTTGCATACGCCTCAAAGTTGTTTGTGCGCCCGGCAACTATGAGAGCTTGTTCTCCCTCCGTCAGTTTCACTTGCAGTGCCGCTACGACCTTAAAAGTTATCTGATCCTGCACAGTGAAGATGTCTTTCAATTCACGGTCGTAAGTTTCCGCCCAGAGGTGACGACCATTCAAGGCATCGACCAGCTGGGCAGTCACTCTCACCTTGTTTTCCGCTTTCCTGACGCTGCCCTCAAGGACGTACTGAACCCCAAGATCCTCGCTCACTTGTTGAACTTTCACGGCCTTTCCTTTGTAGGTAAAGCTGGAGTTTTTGGCGATCACAAAGAGCCGGGGCACTTTGGACAGCGCCGTGATGATCTCCTCGGTCAACCCATCAGCAAAATATTCTTGTTCGGGATGGCCACTCATGTTGACAAAAGGAATCACAGCAATGGAGGGTTTGTCGGGCAGCGGTTGCGCCATCCTGTCAACGGAAGCTGGCTCAATCTGCGAGGGACGAAAATAAACACGCCAGAGAGCCGCGGCAACACCCGCCAGAATCAATACCGCAACTGCCGCAATGGCTGCCTTTTGCCATACCCGAAACGCCCTTTTTTTCTCCTTTCCCTCAACAGGCCCCATGGGAACCCTATATACTTTCACCGGCTTGGCAATGTTCTTGACCGTATGTTCACCCATGTATTGGTAACCCAGGGCAAGCTTGTTCTCGATCTGTTCAAAGGCACTGCCTGAGATGCAGACCCCGCCCCCTTCGGCAAGGGATTCGACACGGGCCGCAATATTGACACCGTCCCCATAGATGCGCTCTCCCTCTTCAATAACATCGCCAAGGTTGATGCCGATTCGGAATACCATCTTACGGTTTTCGGGCAGATGCTCATTTTTTGAGCTGAGCACCTGCTGAACCTCCACGGCACACTGCACCGCATCCACCACACTGGCAAACTCTGCCATCAGGTTGTCACCGATGGAATCCAGCACTCGACCCCTGTAATGCTTGATCAGCTTTGTCATGGTTTCTTTGTAGGAGGTCAGGGTCTGAACAGTGGCCAGCTCGTCTTCCCCCATGAGGCGGCTGTAAGCCACAACATCGGCACTGAAGATAGCGGTCAGCTTGCGCTTTACATCGTCTGTGGCCATAGGATCACCTCCTCAAATACAAAAGCCTCCAGGGAGATATAGACATCCCTACGAGGCTTTCTATTATTCACCTTTTGTTGACACATACCCGTAGCTCACTCTAAGAAGTTAGGGTTGTGCTTTTTGGGGTTAACCTGTCGACAGATTTATTGAGGGAACACAGGATAGCGTTTTTTGGCGAGAATGTCCATATATTGTATGTGGCTGAAATGGCTCAAAATAGTAGATTACTGCTTCTATGTGGGTTCCCTCTGTCAACCACTTTTACATGGTCTTTCTCCCATCATCCCGGTAAAGGAAAAGAGGTTTTGTTACTTTGATCTGTTTTGGTTGGCCGGTTCGTTTGAGTCGTTTATTTAAAGCAACTTACCAGCTTCTATCCGTGCCGACACTTGCTGGTCAGACACCTAATAATGTATTCGCTAAATGAGCGCTTTTAAGAACCGGTTTGAAAAAGCGCCCCATCTATGAAAACGGTGGCTCTCAGGAGCACCCAGCAGTAGTACGGGCGCCTTTCCCAACCATAACGTCTAAACTCTTACAAGTGGATGTTATTTGTTCCTTTCTCTTTGTTCTTACTTATTAATCCATTATATTGCGGACCTCAGCCGGGCTCCTTCAGGAATCACCCCATATTCCAGGTAACGCCACAGATCTATCAAGAGCTTTCGAGCCACTGCCACAATGCCGATTTTTCTCATCCGCTTGCCTCCATGGCCAAACCTCTGCCAAAACCATTTGCTCAGTTTGCTCTGGGGTTGAAACCTCAGCCAAGCCCAGGCAATCTGGATAATCAGTGCACGCAGGCGACCTCTGCCCGTCTTACTGATTCCCTGCTCACGCTGACTCCCCCCACTATCATAAGGCGTAGGGGTCAGGCCTGCAAAAGCCCCCACTTCTTTGCGATTCTTAAAGTTGCGCCAGGCAAACATCTCCATGACAAAATCCCAGGAACTGGTCACACCGATACCATAAAGCGTCCTCAACTGAGCTACCTGTCGATACGAAGACTTATCCGCTAACTGAACCCTCCTCTCTCGCTCCTTTCTCAGAAGCTTCATCTGCTCTTCAACCACTCTCAAACGTTCATATTCCCTCACCACCCGTTCTTTCAGATCCTCAGGTATCTGCTTACCCTCCCAGGTGCACAATGCAGCCAACTCCTTCAAAAATCTTTTTGCACTCGGATTGCTCACCTCAAGGCCTTGTTGAATCAATAATCCACGGATCCGGCCTCGATGTATCGTTCGCTCCTTATTCAGGGCCTCCAGCTCCCTGTTTAATTGCCTTCCATGCTCAGCCTCCACACTGGGCACCCGAACCACACTCCACAACTTCCTCTCACCACCATGATACCTCATCAGCATCCCCAAAAGCTTCCTCGCATCAACACGGTCTGTCTTCGTTCGCCTCTTGCGACGATTCACTTCAATACTGGATGAGTCTACCACCACATTCTCTATCCCACAGCTCAACAAATACCGATGCAACCAGAACCCGTCCCGTCCAGCCTCGTAACAACTCAAAATCCTTATATTACCTCTAAGCTTAAACCGAACCTGGGCCTTCTCAATCTCTTCATGTAATTGCTCCAGGTTCCTGGCCGCGATACTCTTAAACCGCATCTTGATCCCGTCACTGAATGCCAGTTTCCATTTGTTCTGACTCAGTTCAAATGCCAGGTGCAATACTCTCTCAATTATGCTAACTTTTTTCCTCGGGGTTCCTTTGGTCTTTTTCATTTCAATCCTCCTTTGGTTGGTTTTTTTGACGTTTGATCTAATATATCACCAAAGGTCGACCAAGGAACCCTGCATAGTATCTATGATTGTGGACTTCTGAAATCCCGAAATTTTCAAGTATTCCATATGTAACCTGAACTTTTCCTAGCCAAGTTGCCCATGACAACTAAGTAAAAGATCCCTGAAAAATAAGCCTCTCTGTTTTTTTCATTTGAAATCGGGCTCGAGAGCTCGCCGGGGTTATGATTACTATCTGCATACTTGCATGAATCCTGATTCAGCCCAATTCCACAATATGGCAAGAAACCTTGCATTTTTGCCTACATCAACCGACCACAATATCTCGTGTTTTCCACTCCGCAGAAAGGAGGACTTGACAAGTATCTATTTTTTGAGAGATAAATCATCGGGTTTTAAACTGTATTGTCTTTTAATTCCTGACCTCTAACCTCTTGAGTCAAGGGAAAACGTATGGATTCAAGGTCAGAATTAAGCCCTCATTAGGACCAACCTGATTGCCCTAGTGGGGGCTTTTTGCTTTTTTTTGGAGGATGTCGAAGATGAAGTGCCCAAAATGCCAGTTTGATAACAGAGAAGGAGCCAAATTTTGCGGTAAATGCAGGACGGCACTTTCTCAGGTATGCCCTTATTGCAACTCTGAAAACCCACCCGAAAATACCTTTTGTGATGAATGCGGTCAGGAACTGGTCAAAGAAGCAGAAACAGAGAAGACAGCACCAGAGCCTGAGGGCGAGAGAAAACACGTCACGGTTCTTTTCTCCGATCTCTCGGGATACACAGCAATGTCGGAAAAACTTGATCCCGAAGAGGTCAAAGAAATCACTAGCCGAATTTTCAGTGACATTTCCAAGGTAATAGACAAGTACGAGGGATTTGTCGAGAAGTTCGTCGGCGATGCCGTGATGGCGCTTTTCGGCGTACCAAAGGCCCATGAGGATGATCCGATTAGAGCTATCAAGGTCGCAAGAGAAATACATGAGCTGGTGGATGCCCTAAGTCCAGAAGTAGAAAAGAGGGTTGGACAACCCATATCGATGCACACAGGAATTAATACGGGTCTAGTAGTTACAGGCGAAGTGGACATGGAGAAAGGAACCCATGGCGTGGCAGGGGACCCTATTAATCTTGCCTCCCGGTTGAGTAGTCTGGCTGGAGCTGGTGAAATACTCGTCGGCCCTGTTACATATCGACGTGCTGAAGGCCATTTTACCTTTGAAGCCTTAGAACCGACTACTTTGAAAGGGAAGGCAAAACTTATCCAAGTGCATAAAGTTATATCACCGAAGGGAAAACCCATAACATTACATCGTCTTTCGGGTATAAGAGCCGATCTCATCGGTAGGAAGATGGAAGTCGTCCAACTTGCTGAGGCTGTCGAGAACCTCCGAGAGGGGAAAGGCAGAATTTTCGCCATATACGGAGACGCAGGGACTGGAAAAAGTAGGCTTATCGAGGAATTCAAGAACTCTTTGGATCTTGAGGAGATTCAATGGCTGGAAGCGCGTGCTTATGCCTATAGCCAGAACATCCCCTATTTCCCTCTAATTGATTTGCTCAATGGGGTATTTCAGATTGAGGAAGCTGATCCTCCGGGAAAAATAAGAAAAAGAATCGAATCGGGGATAGAGGACTTAGTGGGTAAGAAGGATGATGTGATCCCGTTTTTGGGGAGTCTTTACGCCCTCAGCTACCCGGAGGTGGATCGTGTAAGTCCCGAATTCTGGAAATCTCGACTCCAAGACGCAGTCCTGACAATTCTTTCAGCCCTTGCCAGGAGAGCCCCTACCGTTTTCTGTCTGGAGGACCTTCATTGGGCTGATAATTCATTTATAGAATTGCTCCGGAATGCTGTAATACAGGTTTCATATCCCGCAATTGTACTCTGTGTTTACAGGCCTACTTTTAGTCTCTTCAGGAGCCATCAACTAAGCGGCCCGACTGAAATCTATCGTGAAATTAAACTTCAGAGTCTCTCCTCTTCTGAAGCGCAGGAAATGCTGGAATCTCTCCTTAAGACAGAGTCGATTCCTACCGATTTAAGACGGTTCGTTCAGGACAAAGCAGAAGGCAACCCTTTCTATCTTGAAGAAGTGGTCAATTCCTTGATCGAATCTGGGACACTCATCCAGGACAATGGAAGATGGATAATTGCAAAACCAATCAGTGAGGCTGATATCTCCTCATCAATCCATGGTGTGATTGCCGGTAGACTTGATAGGTTGGAGAATGAGACTAAGAGAGTACTTCAAGAGGCTTCGGTCATTGGGAGAACTTTTTTCTATGCGATTCTCAAAAAGGCCACAGAACTAAAAATAGATATCGACCAATGTCTAAGGGGTCTTGAGCAGATTGATCTGATCAGAACCAGGGCTCTTCAACCAGATTTGGAGTATATGTTTAAACATGCGCTGACTCAAGAGGTCGTTTATAACGGTCTTCTCAAAAAAGAACGGAAAGAAATTCATGATAGAATAGGACTTGTGATGGAGGAACTATTTCGAGACAGGCTTCCTGAGTTCTACGAGACTCTTGCCTTTCATTTCAAACAAGGTCAATCTATCCATAAGGCCGTCTATTATCTTATGAAGTCGGGGGAGAAGAGCGTAAACCGATTCGCCCTTGAGGAAGCCCATCAATACTATCAGCAGGCCTACGAACTGCTATATCCAAAGCAGGACAAGACTGAAGAAGACAAGGATCTGCTCTTCGATCTGCTGGAAAAGTGGTCATTGGTCTATTACTATTATGGGAGCTTCCGTGATCTGGTGCCCTTGCTCCAGACTCATGAGGCACTGGCAGACTCTATGAAAGACATAAGCAGACGGGGTATGTTTCATGCCTGGCTTGGCATGGCTCTTTGGGGCATAGGGGAGTTAAAAGGTTCATATCATAATCTTAGAAAAGCTATCACACTGGGTGAAGAGGCGAGGGACCTCCGTGTGATTGGCTATGCCTGCACCTGGCTTCCCCTACCGTGTACAGAGTTAGGCCTCCTAGACAAGGGAATTGAATACGGTGAACGGGCCAAGATAATCGCCGGGCAAATCCCTTCCGATCAATATTTGTACTTCAAATCGCGAGGTGACTTGGGCTATCTTTATTATAACAGGGGAGAGGCGGGAAAGGCCTTGCAAGCTGGCAGAGATATGGTGAAGTTTGGAGAGGAACATTCCAATATCAGAAGCCAGGCCATGGGGCACGCAGTTGTAGGCTGGGCACATATGGCCGCTGGTGATTATCAAGCGGCTATCAGCTCCTTTCACCAGCTCGAGGAGATCGCAGTTGATCCTTTCTACTCCACGATCTGGTCATATTTCAAGGGGGTAACGCACTTCTTGATGGGCCAGTACAATGAGGCAGAGGCTGCCTTCGAGGTAGCGGAAAAATGCAGGGAAGCAGGAGCCGGTATTTTGACACAGCTTCTTCCGGCAGCCTGGGGGCTACTATGGATTGCCAAAGGGAGAATGGGAAAAGGGATGAGCATATTGCTTGAGTCGATCCTGAATTTTGAGAGACTCGAATGGAAGTGTAGTTATGCTTTATCAGAATACATTCTAGGCAAAGTCTACCTGGGGATGGCGCTGGGTGAAGGAGAGGTCAACCTATCGACTGCGCTTAAGAATCTGGGTTTCCTGTTGAAGACAATCCCGTTTGCAGCCCGCCGTGCTCAGTCGCATCTCACAGAGGCCATCGACGCAGCCCAAGAGATCGGAGCAAAAGGCACCTTGGCTTCGGCCCACCTCGACCTCGGAAACTTGCACAAGTCCAAGCGGCGCAATGAACAGGCACGGGACCATTTAACCGAGGCCGTCAAGCTGTTCCAGCAGTGCGAGGCCGAAATCTTTTTGAATCAGGCAAAGGAGGCCTTGGCGTCCCTAAATTAGACAGCCTATTGTTTCTGGCGTCTCGATTCCATATCTTGTGGCTACAAGATATCGAAGCAAACTAACACTTACTGCTTCTATGAGGGCTAAACGGAAACATAGCGTAAGTCATTCGAACTTGACACGCAATCGGAATTACCCCATGGTCGATATCGAAAAGGCAAATTATCAGTGCGCCAGCCGCTATTTCTCAGAAGGTAGGAGAAGATTACGATGGATGTTGGTTGTTTTCTAGATATATCTGAGGCACGCTTCCCTCAAAAAACAGCCATTATTTCAAAAGAACGACGATACACATACAAAAGGCTCAAGGAACGGGTCCAGTGTCTCATGACTGGCCTAGCCAGACTGGGCGTAAAAGAGTTGACTATTGAAAGGCCGAAAAACTTTCGATTAGCAGATGAATACTGCAATGAATCCTGATTCAGTCAGATTCAACTGTATGGCAAGAAACATGCAATTTTGGGATTCAGTAAGCGACCACAAGATATTGTAACCAGCTTCACTTCAGCCCCGCCTTGCTAAGGGCAGCAATAAGCCGCGATCTAAGGGCTTCGTCGTAAGGGGATATTTTTTCATATCGTTCGAGCGAAAAATTAGGATTCACCCTGAGGAGTTCCTTAGCTGCAATAAGGGCGTCTTC
>JASFEQ010000096.1:0-12237 GCA_050124735.1 Desulfobacteraceae bacterium
CTGGATCCTCGATTCTGCCTGCCCGCCATCGGCTTCGCCTTCAGGCGAGGCAGGCGGGGATACTGGATAAAGGAGTTCATTTTTCAATTTATCAAGCATCGAGCATCCAGTATCTAGTATCTGTTTGCTCCAAGCAACATGGTATTTGCTCCATCAACTCCACGGATTGGCCGTCCCGGGCCGCTAAGGGCCAGGGGAGGCAGAGACTCCCTACTTAGTTTCAAGGGACATTACTCAATAAATCTGCCCTGTTCAAGCCCAAAATAGAGGCTGTCGGAAAACGCCCATCTGCTGCGTTACCCTCACCCCTCGTCACTGCGGCGTACTTCTATGTACGCCTCATTCCTCGGGATTTCGGAAGCCTTGCATATGGACATTTTCCATCAGCCTCTCAAAAGTCGGTTTTTCGACAGTTTCATGTCTAAACTCTGGCCGCTGACGCGGCAATAACGGCAAATGATTGACTCGCGCTCCGTGCCTCCCTATACTATCGCCCACCACAGACAGCTGAAATATGTAATGCCAAATGCCAAAGCCCAAATTCCAAATTCACCCCGTTGAATGGGTTGTATGAACGTCAAGGCTCGCGACTTCCAAAGAGTTAAAAACTCTCAAGCTCAATCCAAGATATGTCGCTGTTATTCAATGCGGTAAATGCCCAATGTCCAAATCAAGAGCCCAAAAAAACGAACCTTTTGTCATTAGGATTTTGGATTTTGTTTGACATTGGGATTTTGGAATTTGACATTACAAAAGTCAGTCATAAGTGTGATTCGTGGTTTTTGGAGTTCTGTCCTAGTAATGATAAACGTCACTATCATCATATTGGCGGCCATTTTACTGATCGGGCTTCTCTATTTTGAATACAAGGGGAATCGTAGAAGTCTTTTGCCCACCAAGACCGCTCTTTCCTTGCTGTTCATCATTGCTATCCTGGTTCAACCCCATCCGATCCCCAGGTATTTTTTCCTCCTGCTGATGGGATTGATTTTCTGTCTGATCGGTGACGTATGCCTCGCCTTACCCCAGCAAAAGATGTTTCTCTTGGGCCTGGTCTCATTCTTGATAGGGCACATCTTTTACGTCTTTGGCTTTTTCTCGGTCACGCATACAAGCACTTGGACCTGGGTTGGGTCCCTGGTGGTTCTCCTCGTAAGTGGAATGGTCTATTGGTGGCTGAGGCCCCATTTGGGGGAAATGAAGATTCCTGTGGTGATTTACATAATCGTCATCTCCATCATGATTTCCGGGGCCTGCTCCCTCCTGGGTCATCGGCATTTGGCTCAGTCCGGCCGCGTTATGGCCTTTGTGGGGGCCGTAAGCTTCTATTTTTCAGATGTATTCGTGGCGCGGGACCGGTTCTTGAAACAGGAATTCCTCAATCGCCTCGTGGGCCTGCCCATGTATTACGCCGGTCAATTCCTCCTGGCCTTCTCGGTAGGGCTTTTGAAGTGACTCTCCTCTAAATAAGTATTCCATGTGCCACAATTTCCCGACAGCGCTGAATATCTTTTACATTTGAGGGATTTGTGTAATAAAAGGATGGACTTACAGGCCTGGCCATGGCAAACTTGATGTTGAGGCTGTCGGAAAACGCCCATCTGCTGCGTTACCCTCATCCCTCGTCACTGCGGCGTACTTTTATGTACGCCTCATTCCTTGGGATTTCGGAAGCCTTGCATATGGACATTTTCCATCAGCCTCTCAGAAACCGGTTTTTTGACAGGCTGGTTAGGAGATTATTGTTTAGATTAGGGCTTGGATGAAGAGGATATCCCTCTTTTTTACGCTGGAGAGCATTATGAAGTACAAGACAACGAAGGCACTATTCGTCCTTCTCACCCTCTTTTCTTTTGCCTTACCCCTGAATGCGCAGGAAAAAAGGCGGGGTGGCATGCCACCCGCGAAGGTGGTTGTGTCTGATGTGAAAACAGCGATGGTCGCTGAAGAGTATGAGTTTATCGGGACCGTGTACTATGTGGAGGTCTCTGATGTGGCCTCTGAGGTGAATGGGAAAGTTGAGCGTGTGAGCTTTGAGGAAGGACAAAGGGTAAAAAAGGGGAATATCCTGGTCAGGTTGAGTGCGGATTTGCTTGAAAAGCAGCTTGTTGCAACCCGCTCATCCCATGAGCAAGTTCTTATTGAAGGTAAAAAGGCCGTCTTGGATCTTAACAGGATAGAGAATTTGATCAAGCAGGGCTCTGTATCGGAGCAGCTATATGACGAACACAGGTTCCGTGTGTTGGGACTTGAAAAGAAGGCTGCATCTCTTCAGGCAGACGTGGAACGAATCAAAGTGGAATTGGGAAAGAAACGCATCAGGGCCCCCTTTGATGGCGTGGTGGTTGAGAGGACTGTTGACAGGGGCGAGTGGCTATCGCCTGGTTCCAAGGTGGCAACCATTGCGAGAGACGATGTGGTCGATGTGGTAGTGGATATCCCTGAGCGCATGATCAGATATGTGAAAGAAGGCATGATTTTGAGTGTGGAGGCTGGTCGCGGAGTTGTGAAGGGGAAGGTTTTTGCCATCGTACCCAGAGGTGATGTGGCAACCAGGACCTTTCCTTTAAAGATAAGAATTCTTAACTCTGCATCCCTGAAAGAGGGCATGGAAGCGAGGGTTGCCCTGCCCATCGCTGAGAGGAAACAGAGCCTCGTTGTGCCAAGAGACGCCCTCATAACAATGTTTGGTCGAACCGTGGTGTTTGCAGTGGTAGAGTCAAAGGCCAAGATGATTCCAGTCAAGGTGATAGGGTACGAAAGTGGAATGGCAGGGGTAAATGCACATGGGCTCAAAGAGGGGATGAAGGTGGTTGTGAAAGGAAATGAGAGGCTCAGGGATGGCCAGCCCGTGAGTCCTGCAGGCAACTTCCGCAAATAGAAAGAAAAATCATTTTACGCATGCAAATGGTGTAAGGCTCTGCACTCAAAGTGAGGCTCTGGAGTCCGCCTTAAGCCTTGTGCCGTGCGCCATAGGCCTTGAATAATGGATACAATCAGATTCTCCATAGAAAAACCTGTGACCGTAATGGTTGGGATCATCATCGTAGTCCTCTTCGGGTGGATAAGCCTGCAGCGCATGCCTTACCAGTTGAGTCCTACGGTCATAGAACCCACGATTACCGTAACGACCACCTGGACCGGAGCCACTCCCTATGAGATAGAGCGTGACATCATAGAGGAGCAGGAGAATGTCCTGAAGGGAATACCGGGTGTGGTGGAGATGGAGAGTTCTTCTTATAACAACATGGGATCCATTACCCTGAGGTTTAGCATTGGCACCGATGTGGATGAGGCCTTACTCCGGGTTTCCAACAAACTTAACGAAGTTCCATCCTATCCTGAAAATGTGGACAAACCCATAATCAACGCTACAGGGGCTGCCACATCACCTGTTATATGGCTTATCCTAGAAGCCACCGAGAACAATCCACGCCCTGTATATACGTACAGAACTTTCTTTGAAAATGAAGTCAGGCAATATCTTGAGAGAGTGGAAGGAGTGGCGGACCTCTTTATAGGAGGGGGAACAGAGAGGGAGATGCACATCATTGTGAAACCTGAAAAACTGGCCGCATACGGCCTGACGGTCACTGATGTGATGAACCTCCTGAGAGCGGAGAACATCAATGTCTCTGCGGGCAATATGGATGTGGGCAGAAGAGGTTACAGAATTAGGACAGTTGCAGAGTTCAACTCGCCAGAGGATATAAAAAGGGTAGTGATTCGATCAACGGGTCAGAGACGGGTCTTGCTTTCAGACATTGCCAACGTGGCTTTTGGATTTTCAAAACTCAGGGATTCAAGCCTTCATAATGGTAGGCCTGGAATGGCCGTAGGGGTGAAACCAGAGCCGGGGGTAAATATCCTCGAACTCACCGACAGGGTTGAGGAGGTTGTGAAATGGATTGATGAGAAGATACTCAAGCCTCAGGGACTCCAGTTTAAGTGGGCCTATGACCAGAGACCATATATCAGGGGTGCCATAGGCCTCGTAAAAAATAACATATTCATTGGTGGGAGCCTGGCCATCATTGTGCTTCTCATCTTTTTGAGGAGTGTCTCATCAACCTTGGTTGCTGCATCTGCAATCCCTATAAGTATTGTTGGTTCCTTTATCTTTATGAATCTCCTGGGAAGAAACCTCAACGTTATAACGCTTGCCGGTATAGCCTTTGCCGTGGGCATGCTTGTGGATAGCGCCATCGTGGTCCTTGAAAACATTGACCGGCACAGAAAGATGGGAAAACGGCCCTTTGATGCGGCCTATGACGCAACGCGGGAGGTCTGGGGTGCCATACTGGCCTCCACACTCACCACTGTGGCCGTATTCCTTCCCGTCGTGTTCATAAAGGACGAGGCTGGACAGCTTTTCAGGGATATCGCCATTGCTGTCACATGCGCCGTAACGCTCAGCCTCTTTGTCTCTGTGACAGTCATCCCCATGTTCTCAAGGGTATTCTTCCGGCTCTCCAATAGAAAGGTCAAAACCGGAAAGGGGCTTCTGGTCAGACTGGGCAGCGGGCTCCAGACCGGGATAATGAAGTTGGTTGGGCTGGCCATCCGAAACTGGGGGACAAGACTGTTGACAATAGGCTCCCTCACCGCACTCGCTCTATTTACAGCCGCCATTTTGCTTCCCAAAATGGAGTACCTTCCACAGGGAAACAGGAATCTGGTTATAAACATCCTCATTCCACCTCCTGGACTCTCCTACGAAGAGAGAAAGGAGATTGGCGAGTATATTTTCAGTGAACTAAAGCCTTACATTGGGAAAGACCATGGCCAATACCCGGGCATAAGGGACATGTTTTACATTGGTGCTGAGAGAATCATGCTTGTTGGCGCGATATGTAAGCATGAGCAGCGGGCCGGAGAACTCCTGCCGCTCTTCACGGGAATCACTAACTCCATTCCCGGGATTTTTGGAGTGAGCATGCAGGTTGGTATTTTTCAGACGAGAATGGGCAGGGCAAGGACCATTGATCTGGATGCGAGCGGTGACGATCTCAACCAGGTGATCCAGGTGGCAGGGGCCATGTTCGGGATGATAACTAAGGAGATACCCGGTGCGCAGGTAAGACCTATCCCATCCCTTGAGCTCCTCTATCCAGAAGTAAAACTAAAACCCCTAAGAGACCGTTTAAAGGCAGCAGGGATGTCTGCCAGGGACCTGGGCATAGCCATCGATGTCCTCATGGACGGCAGGAGGATCGGGGATTTCAAGCAGGAAGGAGAGAAAAAGATTGATCTCGTGCTCAAGGCATCAGAGGAGGATATAACGACCCCCGAGCAGCTTTATGGGGCCCTTGTGGTCAGCCCCAAAGGAAGGATTATTCCCGTTTCTTCCCTTGCAGAATTTGAAAATACAACAGGCATTACCGAGATAAGACACCTGGAGAGAAACAGGACCGTGACACTTCAAGTTACGCCCCCATTCACTATTACCCTTCAGGAGACCATGGAGAGGATTGAAGGCAAGGTCGTGGGGGATCTTCGAGCTAAGGGTATGTTAAGTGCGGTTAGGGTGAGGCTGAGCGGTGCGGCTGACAAACTCACTGTGACCAGACAGGCGCTTCAGTGGAACTTTGTGCTAGCAGCTATCATAGCTTATTTGCTTATGTCGGCTCTTTTTGCAAACTTCATTTACCCCCTGATTATTATGTTCACCGTTCCCCTCGCGACAGCAGGTGGATTCATTGGGCTTAAGGCGGTCAACATCCTCATAACGCCTCAACCCCTGGACATCCTTACCATGCTTGGGTTTGTTATATTAATCGGGGTGGTTGTGAACAATGCCATTTTGATCGTCCATCAGGCCCTCAACAATTTGAGATACCATGGAATGACATACAAGGAAGCGGTAATGGAATCCGTAAGGACAAGGCTAAGACCCATATACATGAGTGCATCCACCAGTATCTTTGCCATGATGCCGCTCGTCATAGCGCCTGGTCCCGGCTCGGAGCTCTACAGGGGTCTAGGGAGTGTTGTCCTCGGAGGGCTGGCCCTATCAACAATTTTCACCGTCTTTGTGATCCCGTCGCTGCTCATGTTCTTCATCAGGATGGAAAAACCGGGTACGGGCACAATAAGCAGAACCACACAGGACACCAACTAAGATTCACCACCCGTTCACCCTCCACAGGCTCGGGCTCACTCGAGGCACAGAGTACTTAGAGACCTCGAATTTGCGAAAATGTATGGAGTCAGATTTTGATGAGTTTGGAGGTCGCTCTAAAACTGTATGTGGAAAACTCCTTGAGAGAGAAATAAGCAAGCTTTTTTCTCTCTCAAGGGGCTTCCACATCTGTCTCGATGAAGCATCATCGAGACCCCCGCCCAGTGGTGGGGGTTTTTGAGCGACTTAGCCCTGCCGTCCTCAAATTTTCTCTGTGTTCTCAGTGTCTCGAACGAGGCCCCAGGCAGTTCGGGGCAGAGTGGGTGGTTAGAGTATGAAAGGGTGTTGTTTATCCCATCGCCTTTTCCACCAACTCCGGGAGCATTAAGACCTCGACCTCTTTATTTTCTCCCATATTATTGACAGCCTGGCCATAGCAACCAGTACAGATGTGCACCATAAGGTCTGTCTTCACATTTTCAATCATATGAGCAAGGCCTTCAGGATGGTAACAGCATTTGGGCGCACTGATCCGGTTGATCTCTACACCCTCCAGCTTCGAAAAGATGTCCTCAGTGGATTTGAGGTCCATGGGGACAGATGAGAATTTCTTATGCAATCTATAGCAGCCTGCATAGTAATCGATCGCCTTGTCGAACTTGAGAGAACCTGTCACCTCGCCAATGGCCGCGGGGTAAAAGACGATCTCCTCCTCAGGAAATGCGTGCTTATAGATGGGATAGCAGGGCGAGCAGAAGATGACCAGACGGTTTGCGCCGAGCTTTTTTGCCTGTCTAATATTTTTTTCTACGAATTCCTTAGACAGATCCCGGCACTCATCGATTGCCTCTTGGTCCCGGGATTTTATGGCGGGACGATAGAGGTAATTGCCGCAACAAAATTCTTTGGAAAGAAACGTGTATGAAAATCCCCCTTTATCAAAGATGCGGCAGAGGGAGCTAAGGATATGGGGCAGCATGGACAATATGATGCAGCCCGATATGATCACGTTCTCAGCCTCCCTGTCGTATGGAAAGCCATGTTTTTGCAAAACACTTAGTCGATCAGGGAGATCCTCCAGGGTATTCCCAGTCTGCCGGATACGGTCCACCATGTCTTGGTCAATTAGAGAATGCATATCACTTTTTCCTTTCTTTGAGTTTGCGTTTCAGTAAGTAAACTATTTCTGAGACAGGATTAATAATCACGAAAACACGAAAAAAAGAAAACACGAAAAAGTCTTTTAGACAGGATTTACCCTGTTAAATAGCTTGAAGATGTAGCATCAGAGTTTCACGCTAATTCTGCCATAGACTTGCGATGTGATTCTGTTGGACTACCTCAAGCGCTTCAAGCTAAGATTTGACCAGGTCAAATCTTATTTAACAGGGTGAACAGGATCGCACGGATAAGAACAGTGATCGCTTAAAAGTGGTTTGAAGAAGCTACCACGGATAGAAACAAGCCAGCTTTTTTCTATCCGTGAAGCTTCCCAAGCACCTTGATTTAAGTCATCAAGGCCTCCCCGCACCAATGTGCGGGGAGCTTTTAAGCGATTCTTTAAGGCCATCTCAAATAATATCTGTTAAATCTGCGTAACCTGCCCGCCATCGCTCTCGCTCAGGCGAGGCGGGCGGGTCTGCGTCCAAAATAAAATTCAAGGGCTTTGACTAACTATAGGCAAAGTCATCAATGCGTGGGGTACTATCAGTACGTCCAGGTCGTTTCGGCCCATCTTTTCTGTTGCAATGTGGAAGGCTTGATCCATGCGCTCGGCAGGGATCATGTGCATTTGATGGACAAGGTCGGGTGTCTCTGAGCCGACGAAGATGACGTGGTTCTTTTCCATCACTTTTGCCATCACAAAGGCGCGCTGGGCACCGGGAGGGTATCCTGTCCGACGCAGTTCCTCGATAAGAGCGGATATGTCGACAGCACCCCGCATCTCTTCCAAAAAGCGTTGTTCCCCCACACCTTCGCCAGCGCCTTCAGGGGTAGGGGCGGGGACAATGAGGACGCCTCCCTCTTTGACCACACTGGTGGGAGCAAAAAAGAGATAGCTGGCGGCTCGGCTCGCCTGGTATATATTCGCATCCTTTGGAAAACCAACCCCGGCTACCGCCACGTCGTACTGGTGAGGAACAGGGACCTCGTACAACTCCCTTGCCGCCTTGACCAGCCTGGTAAAGGTGGCTTCTGGCTCGCCAGCAAGAATGGCAACCGGTCGCTTTTGCTCGTCCTGTACCACGTTGACAATGAAGCGAAGTCCCGCGCGTCGAGCCGCTTCGGTGACCGCTTCATGGAAAGGGTTTCCTTTGATCTTCCCAAGACGCGTGCCCGGGTGGTCAACCATGTGATGACCGTGCGTGTAGGCGATCATGGGTTCGCCTGCCGCACCAATGGCCACGGTCTTTCGGCCTCCAGAATAACCGGCGTACTGATGGGGCTCCACAATGCCTGTGGCAACGACCAAATCGGCCTCGTAGACGAATCTGTTCACCGAGAGGGGGATCCCGCCTTCGGTGGTGCCCAAATCCGCCAACCCTGATCGGTTCTGAGGCTCATGGTCAAAAACGCGGTAACGGTCTAAAACCTCTGGGCCCAGCTTGAGGCGCTTCTCCTCAGTTGTGCTCGGTCGGTGCAGGCCAGTCCCGCAAAGCAGGGTGACATGATCGTCACGAACACCAGCCGCTCTCAACTCCCTCAGAATAGGGGGCACAAAAAAATGGTCTGGGCTGGAGCGGGTGATGTCGGTAAATACGATGCAGACCGTATCATGAGGGCTGACCAGTTCCCTTAGAGGTGGGGAATTGACAGGATTGGCCAACGCGTCAACAGTGGCCCTCTCCACATCGGGCAACGGCTCAGCATGGCGCGATTCGATGAGCGTACCGCGCATACTGGGTGGCAATTCAAACTCCAGAGAGCCTTTGCCAAAAGGAACGCTATATGTGTTTTCGTGTCTACCCATTTGTACTGAAAAGAAGGCTTCTCACAGAGGACACTAAGACCTGAGTCAAACGACCGTCCTTGCGGGCTTAAGGAGCGTCCCTGAATCTTCGGGACTTGAGGATCGTCCATCAGGTACTGACTTGAGGCGAATCGGAAATGAAATCCTCCTCGAGTGAAACGCGCCTCGAGCGAAGCGGTCCTCAAATGAAATGCTCCTTGAGCATAATTGAGGCAGATTGCAATCAGCCGTCCAGGTTCATTTTGCCCGGATTCAGGATATTGTTTGGATCGAATAGCCTCTTAAGGGAACGCATGAGGTCCATGGCAACCTGATCGTGTTCCAGGTGCATGTAAGGGGCCTTTGCCAGCCCAATACCATGTTCACCCGTGAGCGTACCACCCAGGTCACAAGTGAGTTTAAAGATCTCGTCCACCGCGCTTGCCACGCCCTTGACCTCGTCTGGTTTCGAACGATCATAGAGGATCTTTGGGTGGAGATTTCCGTCTCCTGCATGGCCGAAAATAACGAAGGGTAACCCATAATTTTTAACAATCGCTGAGATACCCGTCAGGAGATCGGGCAACTTAGACATGGGGACAGTCACATCCTCTGACACACTGTTGGTCCCGATGTTGGAGGCTGCGCTGCCCACCGATTTCCGAGCACGCCACAATTCCTCCGCTTTCTCGGCAGAGTCGGCTTTCTGGATATGGGTAGCGTTGTTTTTCTTGAAGACCTCGATGACCTTTGTCATTTGGTATGAGGCTTCGGCTTGGGTGTAGCCGTCGGTCTCCACCAGGATTATGGCCGCCACATCAGGGAGATCAAAACTGGTCTGTTCCCGCAGGACCTTGACGGCATTGTCATCAAGCACTTCGAGGACGCTCGGGATAATTCCGGAGTGCATGATGTCTGTGACGGCCTGACCCGCGTCCCTGAGACTAGAAAAATAGGCGAGACCTGTATTAAAGGTCTGGGGTTTTGGGTTCAGTTTTAACGTAATCTCAGTTACCACCCCGAGGGTCCCCTCTGACCCCACAAAAAGCCTTGTCAAATCGTAGCCAGAAACCGATTTCATACAGTTTGACCCGGTCCGCATGATTCGGCCATCCGGCAGAACCACCTCCAGCCCCATCACGTAGTCCCTGGTCACACCGTATTTGGCTCCTCTGATGCCACCCGCATTGGTGGCCACATTCCCACCGAGGGTGCAGGCCTTGCCGCTGGCCGGATCCGGCGGAAAGAAAAATCCATGAGGTGCCAAGGCCCTTTCAAGATCCGCATAGACCACGCCGGGCTGCACCACGGCGAGTCGATCCGCTATGCGGATGTCAAGGATATTGTTCATCCGGCACATGTCCAAGATGATGCCGCCCCGGGCAGGAATGACCCCGCCAGCCAGGCCCGTACCGGCTCCTCGAGCGATGACCGGAAAACGGTGTTTGTTGGCCAGGATTAAGACATTGGACACCTGATCCGCGCTGCTGGGCCACAAAGCGGCATCAGGACGATGGTCGTGATCAGAGGCGTCGTAGGAATATGAGACCATATCGATCAGATGATCGGTGAAATCATTCTCGCCCACAATATCAATCAATGCCTGCTTGATCTCGTTGTCCAACGTGTACTCCTCTAAGAATGTGTAATTTCTAAGACCTTCCTGCTAAGTCTGGTGGTACTTTTTTTAAGATAAGGCCTTTCGAAAAGGCCCGCAGCCTCATTTTTTGAGCCCCTAAGGGCCCGAATTCTTTAGTTTCTGGCTGACTCCGGTAACCCGGTTGGTCTTCTGAAAGGTTTTGAGGTGGTCTATTCAAATAGAATCCCATAAGGTGAGGAAAAAATCAACTGATGGGCCTTGTGCTTAGCGGAGTGGTACAATCGGGGTTCAAGCATCGCCTTTTTGAAAGGAAAACTCACTCACTTGGCCGCCTTCCAAATCCACATGCAGCATAATATTTCTAAAAAGCTTCCCCCGCTTGAGAATGATCTTTACCACCTCCATGGCCTGGAGGTTGGCAATAAAGGAAGGGGTCAAAACCGGAACGCCCAGTATCGCTTCTGGCCTTTTCGTGTCATCCACTTTCACCTGTTCGCTTCCGTAAAGGTTTTTGAGGCCTGGATCTTCGGGGAAAATGGTCATCATCCTGCCCTCAAAGCCAGCCACCGCACCATGGACCAATGGGATCTTCAATGCCTTGGCCGCTCTTTCCAAGGCAAATCGTGTGGGCACATTGTCCAAGGCATCCACAACCACGTCCGAACGGTCCAATATCTCGCGAGCATTTGAGGCATCTATCTTTGCCTGGTGAGGTGTAACTTCTACGCCTGGATTGATGGAACGCACCGCGGCAACGGCCTGTTCCGATTTGGGTCTTCCTATGGATTCTCTGTGGGAAAGTGCCTGGCGATTCAGATTGGTTTCATCAAAAAGATCATGATCCACCACAACCAGGTGCCCAATACCGACCCTGGCCAGCAACAAAATGACCTGACCGCCCAGGCCGCCCGCACCAACCACCGCGACGCGAGACGCTGCCAGTTTGAGTTGCTCCTCAACAGATATCGCTTCTCTGTTGCGTACATATCGGTAGGGAACAATCCCGAGAGTCAGGGCTTCTGTGTACACGTCATGAACCGTATGGCCCAATTCAGTCGCTGTTTTCTTGGCCTGATCGTCTTCAAGGACTTGGACCTGGCGAGCCGCGTTGTCTGTGATTTTCATGGCCCTTTTCTTGATCAGTTCCTGGTATTCGGTCTGTGCCTTCTTCATGTTGGCTCCCTTTTACGACTATATGCCAGAATCCCCCGCCTTTTAAGGCGGAGATGAATGGCATCCTTTTAAATTCCCCTCCCTCGATGGGAGGGGATAAAGGGGAGGGTGAGACCTCTAGGCTTTTCACCCCCACCCCGCCCGCCTCGCCTGAGCGGCTCGCGATGGCGTGCAGGCTCAATCCTCCCCCGTCAAGGGGGATGAGGTTGTCTAGACAAGTTTCAGATGCCCCGCGCTTCAACGCGGGGAGTTTCACTATTGTTATTTCTTAAAACCGGAAGGCACTCTACCGGAAAAAAGAAAAGACGTCAAAGTCATGACCCGTACTATGATTTATTAGGAGGAAGTACGGGTCGGTGAACAGAGATGAATGGGACGAAGCCGGATTTTCTG
>JASFEQ010000097.1:0-12164 GCA_050124735.1 Desulfobacteraceae bacterium
TCTAATCTTTATTTTCTTTGACTTTTTGAAAATATTCATTAATCTCTTGAACGATCTTTTTCTTTGTGGTATCGATACGTTTTATTCTGCAAAGAAGAGGCAGTAATCATTGAAGCTGATAATCTTTAAGGAGGGATTGAAATGATGGCTTTGGCTGGAGGATTGATAGCATTAATTCTGGGAATCATAGGAATCATTGCCTGGTGGCCTTACTTTGTAAAAGCCCTAGCGGCCGGTATCCCTGTGGTTCTCCTCTTAGGCGGCGCCCTAGCCACGTATTTGGGTATTGAGGAGTTAAAGGACAGGAAGGCCTCAGAGAGTTTCGAAACGGGGCCCACCGGCTTGCAAGATGAGGTACAGAGCCTCAAGGAAGAGCTCAAGGAGCTAAAACAGGAGAAAGGGCCGGCTGAAGAGAAGGCAGAGACAAAAGAGTAAGTGTGGCCATAAGAAGTGTCGCGCAGAACCCCCGGTTTTTCTCCATAGAGACGAAATTGGGGAGCGGCGGGATGCCCAATGGTCCAGCAAACACTCGGGCGAGTCAATTTTTTGGGAGGTGGTCTGCCTGAGGCGGGCTAAAGATTAGGCCTGGCATCATCTTGAGGATGCTGAAGGCCTTTTTAATCTTCAATGATTTCCAGAGTGCTAAAAAAATACTTGATTTCAAAATTTGCTGTTTCTTCAGAGTCTGAGCCATGGACCACATTCTTCTCTATGTCCGTGGCAAATTCCCGCCTGATTGTTCCCTCTTCAGCCTCTTTGTAATTGGTCGCCCCCATCAACTCTCTGTATCTCGCAATGGCATCTGCTCCCTCCAAGACCATGACCACACAGGGTCCGGATGACATAAAATCGGTGAGGCTTCCATAGAAGGGTCTGCCTTCATGTACCTTGTAAAAGCCTTTGGCCTCGGCCTTTGTCATCTTTACCATTTTCATGGCCAAGATTTTCAAATCCGTCTTTTCCAATCGCTGAATAATCTCTCCGACCAGATGCCTGGAGACACCGTCCGGCTTGATGATAGACAAGGTTCTCTCTTTCATAGATCTTTCTCCTCCTGAGACAGATAGTTGCATCATCCAAATTTTGCAACGGTTGTAATTGAGGGCTCTTATAAAAACAAAGCCTTATGATCCGTCAAGGTTTTTGTTATGTTATAGCAGGAGAATTAGGGAACGCCTAGTCTCCCGCATTCGGAAAACAGAAAGGAATATGTGCCATGCCAGACCAAGAACCTACCCAAAAGGGAGAAGAAAGGATGGACCCGGAACACGAGTTCAAATTCAACTGTTCCCCAGGTGTATCCTGTTTTACCCAGTGTTGCCAAGATGTAACCATTGTTTTGACGCCCTATGATGTTTTGCGTTTGAAAAAAGCGCTCTCTATCTCTTCAGACGAATTTCTGGATAAGTACACGATAATATTACCAAAAGAGAATCGTCTCATTCCCCTTGTCATCCTAAAAATGAACGAAGCAGACAAGAGGTGCCCCTTGGTTACGAAAGAGGGATGTACCGTCTACGAGGATAGGCCTTGGCCTTGTCGAATGTTTCCATTGGATATGAACGACGACGGCACTTTTTGCCACATTACCGATTCCTCCCATTGTCTGGGCCTTAAGGAGGAGAAGCAGTGGAAAATATATGAGTGGCTCTTAGATCAGGGGGTTGTGCCTTATGATGAAATGAATAGGCTCTTTTCTGAGATCACTGCTCCCCTCAGGGCACAGGAACCGACCATTCAGAACCCGGACATCGCTAAAATGGTCTTCATGGCCTTGTACAATATTGATAAGTTTAGAGAATTTATATTTGAAAGTACATTTCTTGATCGATTTGATTTAGATCCTGTAAAAATAATAAAAATACAGAGAAGTGATGAAGAACTTTTGAAATTTGCATTTGATTGGATAAAATTTGGAATTTTTGGTCAAATCCTTTTCAAAGTGAAACCAAAGACATCTGACGCAACATAAATCAGTGATCAAATATATTTAGCCGCAGACACTCGCGGACAAATAGTCCCGCAGAATGCGGAACTATTTATGGCGATGCCCTTCGGGCAAATTCGGGAGTTGCTTTTATCCCAAATGGGATCAGATTCTTCCCCCGCAAGGCGGATACAAACTTTTGTTCGGCCAGGCCTGCCCGCCATGCGTCCTCCGTAGCCCACAAGCGGGATCTCCGCTTCGCTCCGACAGGCCACGCGGAGGACGAGAGCAAGCGCACCGGCGAGGCAGGCGGGTCGGCCGGACAAAAAGTCTTTCTTTGTCTGCGTCCGTCTGCGGTTAATTTATTATCTATTCCACAATTGACGGACTAACAGATGCTTAAAACGAAAAAGCAGGTCTTGTTTAGACCCCTGGTCGAATCCACAATTCAGTTTCGGTGCCATAAAGATATTGCGTGCTTCACCAGATGTTGCGCGGACCTGGATTTGGTTCTCACCCCTTATGATATTTTGCGCATCAAGAATCGGCTTGGTATCCCTTCTGATGCCTTTTTGGATCTATATACAGAGACAAACTGGAATAGGCACCCTCGATTTCCCATGATAAACCTCAAAATGGACGTGGACCGAAACCGTAGATGCCCTTTTGTCACCCCTGAAGGGTGCACCATTTATGAGGATCGGCCGGGTGCCTGTCGGATCTATCCAATAGGCAGAGCTGCACTGAAAGTGGACAGAGAAAAGCAGACCCGGGAAAAGTTCTTTATTGTGGATGAGGAGCACTGTCTCGGTTTTCGCGAAGATAGGGAATGGACGCTGGAGGAATGGATGGCCAATGAAGGCCTGGATGAATATAATGCCATGAACGATCAATGGTTGGAAATCATCACTTCGCGGAAAAGACTGGGGGAAAAAGAGGACATTCCACGAAAGTTTCAGATGTTCTATATGGCCTCATATAATCTGGATGTATTTAGAAGGCTTATTTGCGAAACGAAGTTTTTTGATATCTTTCAGCTCAAGGCTGAAAAGATAGAGAGACTGGCCACTAACGATGTGTCGCTGATGCAATTCGCATTTGATTGGCTCAAGTTCAGCCTCTTTGGAGAAAAGACGATTGAAATGAAATCGTAGAAAAGCTGTTTTACGCCACCTTTTGAAAGGCCCTGCAGCAAACTGCAGGGCCTTTCAAATTTGACGGGAGATTTCCCTTCATGATAAAATTTACTTCCAGATCTGGAAAATTGAGCCTGATCGGATAAGTCATCAAAGATAATGTGACGCAGAGTACGATTTGTTGTTTCGGGTATGTGAACAAGTGCTTTTGGGTCTGTGGCAGCGTTGATTTATTGAATGATTGATCTCAAGATACTCTGATGAAACTCCTCTGTATAAAAGGAAAAGAGAAAGACAGACTCTGGAACCTAAAGGAAAGCCGCACCATCATTGGCCGCGATCCTTCCTGTGATATTCCTATCAGTGATCCCAAATTGTCGAGAATCCATGCCGAGATCGTTCGAGAGGGAGATGCCTCCATCTTCTACGACAAAAACAGCTTGAATGGGTCCTATATAAACGACGATAGAGTCGCACGCCAGGTGCTCATTCCAGGTGACCGCATAGAAATCGGTGAGACCAGGATTGAGGTCCTTAAAGAAGACTTGCCCCCAGGGATCAGATGGCAGGAGGAAGGAAGCCCGTTCGTCACTACGGTCATTCCTCTTGACATATTGTCAAACCAATTAGAAGAAGTGACCGCCTCCCCTGAATCCATTTCAGAGGCGGACGAAAAGACCGCAACGAAAAAAGGAACCCTCATGGAAAGGTTGCTCAAGAATCTTGAAACCATCTATGAGGTGGGTAGCGCAATAAATTCTGTCCGCGCCATTGATCGACTACTCGACCAAATAGCTGAGAAAATATTAGAGGTGTTTGCTAACGTACAAACGGTTTGTATTCTACTTGAAGACAACGGCAAAGATTTTAGGCCGAGATTCGTCAAGAATCGGGCTGAGGTGGCAACACATCCTTTTCAGATAAGTCGTAGCATCGTCAATCAATCTGTAGAGCAACAAGTGTGTATTCTGGCGAACGATGCTTCCCAGGACGCTCGGTTTTCAACAGCAGAAAGTGTGATAGCACTCAGTCTTCGTTCTGTCATGTGTGCGCCTCTGGTAAGCAAGGGGGCTGTATTGGGCCTGATCTACC
This sequence comes from Desulfobacteraceae bacterium, assembly GCA_050124735.1. Classification (GTDB taxonomy): domain Bacteria; phylum Desulfobacterota; class DSM-4660; order Desulfatiglandales; family HGW-15; genus JASFEQ01. The sequence continues at coordinate 4,156 of JASFEQ010000097.1, forward strand.
TGGACAATCCCCGAAAACCGAATTGTTTCGATGAGAACGATATGACCCTCCTCTCGGCTCTGGCCAATCAGTCGGCCACCGCATTAGAGAACTCTCGTCTATACGAGAATCTACAGAAGGCATACTACGAATCCATCCTGGCACTGATGAACACCGTAGAAGCAAAAGACCCTTACACACGAGGGCACTCCCAGAGGACAAGCCGTTATGCACTTGGTATCGCACAGGAGATGAAGCTGAGCGAGCAAGAGTGTAAGAAGATTAAGACGGCTGCAGAACTCCATGATATCGGCAAAATCGGCGTCAAGGATCTTATAATCGATAAAGACAGCGCGCTTTCGACTCAGGAATTCCACACCATCCAAGCACACGTTCTCACCGGCGAGAAGATACTCAAACCTATTGAATACCTCAGCTTCGCTCTACCCACGGTTCGCCATCATCACGAGCAGTATGATGGCTCTGGATATCCTGATGGCCTAACAGGGGATGAAATCCCGATCGGAGCCAGGATTGTGGGAGTGGCCGATGCCTTCGATGCCATGACCACGCAGCGGCCTTACAACAGACCAATGCCCATGAAAAAAGCCCTGCAAAAGCTGAAAGCCTTGAAAGGGAAGCAGTTCGATCCCGCTGCCGTTGATGCTTTGGACCGTTTTGTCACCCAGAATCTCATCTGATTCCTATCACGTCTTAAGGCCCGTCATTTAAGTAAGTCGTCATTGGCTAGCCGGTTCTCCAGCCGTGCCAATCTCCTCCCCTATGTATCCAGGCAAGTGGCGAATCGGGACATCCATCTCCTGGTTCTTCTGGCTTGGAATTTAATTTTTGAGTATCGGAGAATCGACTTTTAGGGGATCAAAGGAGATTCTTGTCATGAGTACTTCGCTTTTCGTTCCCTCCACTTCATTCCGAATTCGTCTTTGTTCTTCACGACTCAATTAAAGGAATGTAAATATAGAACGTGGTTCCATGATCAGGCTCGCTCTCCACACGAATCATGCCATTGTGCGCTTCCACAATGCTCTTTACAATGGATAGCCCGAGTCCGGTACCAGTAATAAATCTGGTTTTTTCGCTCTTTACGCGATAGAATCGGTCGAAAATCCGATCTAAATCTTTCTGGGTGATGCCAATCCCGGTATCCCTGACACTGATGCAGACATACTCATTCTCTGTTGTGCCTGAAACGACTATACTTCCTCCCTCGGGCGTGTAATTGACGGCATTGCTAATGACGTTAGAGAGGACCTCCTCCATATTTGGCCCGTTGGCCAGCACGGGAGGGAGTTCGGGAAGAGGGCCCAGTTCCAGGCGGATATCCTTGGCCTGGGCCTTTGCCTGATGAAAGGCGACCTGGTCCGCCAGAAACTCTGCTATATTGAGATTCTCCTTCTCCAGGGTGATCAGCCCGGATTCTATTCTGGCGAGATCCAGTAGGTCCGTAGAAAGATCCGAAAGCCCTCTAATCTTATCTGAGGTCCTTCCCAGAATCTCCTGCTGCTTTTCACTTACATCCCCGGCTAGCCCATCAAGAACCACTTTGAGTTGTGCCAGGACTGAGTTCATGGGGCCCCGAATCTCATGGGCCACCATGGAAACGAAATCGGACTTGAGTTGGTCCATTTTTTTCAATGCGGTGATATCGTGCAGTACCGTGACCGTGCCTAAGATCCGACCGAGCCTATCCTTAAAAGGAACACATCGTGCGAATAGGATAGTCTCTTCACTTTCCCCTTTCCCCTCGAGATTCAATTCTTCGGTCAACTCTAGGTACTCTTCCTCGCGCATGGACAGGGCCTGATCAATCATTTGAAGCAGTCTTTCATTTTCCATAAACTCTTCAGCCCGATGGCCGATGACACTCCCTCCGTGGTAGCCCAACATCCTGAGGAAAGCAGGGTTAGCCAAGGCTACCCTATTCTGGTTGTCAGTAGCCATGACGCCACTGGCAAGCTGGTTAATAAGAGCCCGCATTCGGGATTTTTCGTTGGCTATGTCCTGAAGGCTACGGGTGTGTTCAATGGCCTTGGACGCCACCACCCGAAGTTGTTCCGGGGAAAAGGGCTTTGGTATGAAATCGAAGGCGCCTTTCTTCATGGCTTCAATGGAATGATCCACGGTAGCATAGCCTGTGATCACAATAACGACGGTATCTGGATGAAGGGCCTTAACGTTTCCCAATACATCAAAACCGGATAGACCAGGCATCTTCAAGTCCAAAAAAACAATATCGTAATGTGCCTCTTCTATCATTTTGATCCCGGCTTCCCCTGTTTCAGCCCTGGCCACTTCAAAGCCTTCCTCGGTTAATACCTTGTGGCAACCGTCTCGAATGCGCTTTTCGTCGTCGACCACCAAAATTCTGGGCTTGAAGGAGATGTCGGACGCCATCTTTCTGTTCATAATTTTAAGTTCCTTTTCTTGCGGTTGTACGTGTTATTTCTAGATAATTTGATTATCGTCCGAGGGCACATAAAGGGGCAGTTCAAGCAAGAAGGTTGTCCCTTCAGCACTTGTCTCTTTGACGGAAATATCGCCGCCGTTCTCCTTAACTAATCCGTATGCGGTGCTTAGTCCCAGGCCAGTGCCCTTTCCCAGTGCCTTTGTAGTAAAAAACGGATCAAATATTTTGGATACATTTTCATCAGGTATACCGGAACCTGTGTCCGAAATTTCCAGGTACACCTTTCCGGAGGGCTTATCCCGGTAGGTACGGAAGGTGAGAATCCCTTTCCTCGCCATTGCATCAACGGCATTAATCACCAGATTTATAATCGCCTGGCAGAGCTGGTTCTTGTCTGCATGGACCAACATCATATCAGCGGACATTTCCTTGATCACTTCTATATTCATGAACAGCTCCTGGTCACGAATCAGGCTCAAGCTATTCTCCACAAGCGTATTCATCTGAAGAATCTCTTTACTTGGGTTTGTTTGCCGGCTGTAAGCCAGGAGGTTTTTCACGATATTCTTACATCGAATGGTATCTTCCACCACGTATTCCAGATCCTCCCTTAGAGGATGTTCCCTCTCGAAACGCTCGAGCACCAGATTGGCGTAAAGAAGAATGCCGGTCAGGGGATTATTAATCTCATGGGCCACGCCCGCTGCCAACTGACCGAGCGAGGCCATTTTCTCTGAATGTGCGACCTGGGCTTGGGCCTCCTCCAATTTTCGTTCCACGGCCAGTCTCTCTCTGAGATCGTTATAAATTCCCATGGTAGCCATCTCTCGGTCCCCCTCATATATGATAGCTGCTGTGATCTCAACGGGAATCTCTTCGCCACTGGCATTGATGATCGTGATTTTTGTCGGGGGCAACTTCCCCTTTCCCCCGATCGTTTCGTCCCGCATTTTTCTCATGATCTCTCGTGCCTTTCCGGCAGGGTATACTTGCTCCACACTCTTCGTGCCTAAGACGTCCTCTACAGCATAGCCAAAAAGATCCTCTGCGGCCCGGTTCATAAAAAGAATATTTCCAGTTCGGTCTGCGGCCACAATGGCGCTCGCCGAGCTTTGAATAACGTTCTCAAAGAATTCCTTCGTCTCTCTCAACTCCTTTTCCAGGGTCTTGAGCCTTGTAACATCCCTTACGCTTTCCATGATGTACAGAATTTCGCCCTCGTCATCCAGGATTGGAGAAAAAACTCGATCATCCCACTTTTGATCACCATGTTCATCGGTGAGGCGGCTCAGAATAGACTGCCCCTTCCTATCGGCTATCACCTTGGGCAGAGGGCACATTTCTGACGAGCAGGGTTCTTTGGAGTGATAAAATACCTCATGACATCTCTTGCCAACAATTTGCTCCATGGCACCGAACTTTTCCAGAAAAATTTGGTTGGCTGTCACAATAACTCTGTCTGGCCTCAGGATAAGGGTGGGAAAGGAAAGGGAATCAAAGACCCTTATTCTCCAGTCTTTTTCTTTGGCCAGCCTATTGTTCTTTTTGGACATAAGTACCCAGACTGTCTCAGCTCTCAAATGGCGGTTTCAGGCCGCCATACCTATCTCCACAGAGGTTTCAAATGACTTACCTGCAAATCGAAAGGGCCCTTGATATTTCCCGAGACTCATACCCACTAAGAGCACCCGGCAACAACCAGCCTGCGGGGTTAGGAGATCAAGTATCAGGTCTGCGGCGACTCAAAGGCTCGGGTCAGAAAGGTTCTACCCTCCTTTATCCTTTCTTCGGGCAAGACCAAGTAAATAGATGATGCGGAACATCCGGCCGCTAAGATTGGGATAGCCTTCCTGCTCAGAGCCCGAAAAGTGGAATCGGCTATTCCATATCTGTCTCCAAAATGAGGCCCCTGAAAGTAAATCAATCCCACCGGGGAGGTAACATAAATAGATCTCTTAGGGTCTCCTCCAATGATTTGGCGGAGGTGGGTTATTATCCTTTTCTCCCACTCATACTTGATTAAGAGATACAGCCGCAAGTTTTCATCACCTAAACTCTGGGCCAAAACAAGAAAAAACTTTATCCCGAGATCTCCCAGTTCTTGAACCCCGAAACCTAGATCGGCCATCTGCTCTGGCCTTATAGCAAATTCCAGTAAGGACAAATTCGTAACCTCATTAAAACCATATGTTTTTACCCTAGGCTCCCAGTAGACTGCAATGGTTTCCAAAGTATCATCTCCGAAGAACAGGGTTGTTTTTCGGCCTCTTAAATGCTGAGATCACATTCTGCACGCCCATAATCAGCGTTTCTGATAAAGGCCGTTCTCCTTCGTCCGTATTGCGTTGCATGAATGATGAATCTGCTAATTCCCGTATCCTTGCTCGCCTTTTCCAACTGACAATGGACCACTGACAACGCACTTTACGATCATTACTTTTTGACAATGCTGCTTTGTCTCACACCAATTTCTGATCTGAAAGGGCGTTGATTGGATGGCAACTCCAGGTACTGTTCCAAGGTTGCAGCCGCTTTGTCCAGATGGATATAGTCGGTTATGAATGTGAGGGCAGACAAAGATGAAGCGAGTCCATATAATGGCAGCCGCGCCTTTCCAATGGCATATAATGACAATCCCAAAATTTTCAGACTGGATTGGTGTGGAAAGACAGACAACAAGCCTACGGAAGGCATAAATTTCACGTCCCCGCCCAGTTCGGGTTCTGAATCAATAAGATTCCTTACTCGATGTTTGTCTTCAACCGCCACACAGCAAGACACCTGAATCCTCTGGTCCAGGTATGTGGTGGAGAAGAAAGGTATGTTTATCTGGTGAGCGGCCAGAATTTGGCAAAATTGAGATATTGTATTCTCTTGATTAGATCTATTCCGAAGGTTTACTTGGAAAAGTTCGTTGCTGAGTTTGATGCCCTCGATCTTGATTTTTTCCATTATGGTTGGCAGGGTAAAGCCCTTTTGTAGTCCCTCACGGTCCGGTGCTAAAATGATTCGAGTTGTCATACTCCTGGGCACAATTGCTCAAATGCGAAAAACAGCAGCAGACAACTGACAATAATGATTGTTCACTTTAGCCAGTATAGTCTTTCACGATTTCCATAAGTTTGTCCAAATCAATGGGCTTGGGTATAAATTCATTGGCCAAGGTGGTCATGCCATCTCTATGCATATACCTGGTGGAGGTTACAGCTTCTCCCACGGCTGTTAGCAGTACCACCGTAATGCCGCTGTACTCCGGATCTTTTTTGATCTCGTCACAGACCTGATAGCCATTCTTGTTGGGCATCATGACATCCAGAATAACCAGTGTCGGTTTTTCTTCCTTGATCTTTTCCCACGCCTGATTGCCATCGTAGGCCTTAGCCACTCGGTAATTCTCACTCTCCAATTTCATAGACACGGCTTCTACCAAGTCTGGATCATCGTCTACCACAAGAACAAGTTGCTTATCGCTCATGATCTGCCTCCTCTGATATATCTTAAATCAAAAAAATATAAATTATCATAAGAAAAATCGCCATGCAAATTATTTTGCGGGTCTGGGCAAAAGCCCGGCCCTTTCCACAATCTCAGCAACTTTCTGTTCCCATTCTATAGCCATGATGTGAAATCCTCTCACTCCCTGCACCTCTTTCAGTCGCTCGATGGACTCCACGGAGACACGGATGCCTTCTTCGGCCTGCTTTTCTTTGGAAACACCTGACATACGCTTGACAAGTCCATCGGGGACATCCATGCCCGGAACCCGGTTCTTCATGTATTTTGCCATGCCTGCCGACTTCATAGGGGTGATACCGGCCAGTATATAGACCCTCTCATGAAGACCCCTGTCCCGAACACCCTGCATCCATTTCTCAAACTTATCCAGGTTGTAGATACATTGGGTCTGGATAAAATCCACGCCTGCTTTGACCTTTTTGGCCAGTCGCGCCACCCTCAGTTCAAAGGGATCGGCAAAAGGGTTGGCAGCCGCTCCTATGAACATTTTTGGAGGGTTGAAAATATCATCTCCACCTTGGAATTTTCCCTCATCACGCATTGCCCTCACTGTCTGGATAAGTTGTATGGAATCCAGATCATACACATTGGCAGCCATGGGATGATCGCCAAAATGGGGATGATCACCTGAAAGACAAAGCATCGTATCGATACCATGGGAGTAAGCACCCAGTATATCACTTTGCATAGCCAAGCGATTACGATCTCGTGTGACCATCTGGAGGATAGGGTTGAGGCCCAGTTGCTTTATGATTATACAGGCCGCCCAGCTTGACATCCGGACCACGGCCGTCTGGTTGTCCGTGACATTGATGGCATCTACGTAACCCCTGAGTAATTCGGCTTTCTCTTTTATTTTCTCTGGAGCTGCACCCCGTGGAGGCCCACATTCAGAGGTTACCGCCAAACTACCAGATAGTAAAACTTTTTCCAGTGCGCTTTCAGTTTTCATGGTGCCAAATCCTCTCTGATAATTCTCCGGGGTCCCCCATCCCGACTCGTCCGCCAATCTTTCGCCGACATTATCTCCTCGTATCTATCTTCCATGCCAAGGGCCTTCAATCTGTCCCAAATAAGTTGCCAGGCACACTCCACCTCGGAGCTGATTTCACATTTGCCATTGGTCGAGCCACCGCATGGACCATTAAGCAAACGTTTGGAACATCGGGCGACGGGACAGATGCCCCCTGTCAATCCTAGGAGACAATCTCCACAACCTTGGCATCGCTCCGCCCACACGCCCTGCCGTTCCGAGGCCCCCATAAACTCCGTATTCACAGCGGGGAAGACAGGCGTATCCTTAAAACGCCTTGCAACTTCCTGAACGCCGCAGCCGCAAGCCATGGAAAGCACGGCATCTGCCTGGTCGATATGGTTGACAAGTTCTTCTATGTACTCCGGGTCGCATTGCCTTTCCAGGGTAATCTCCCTGACCTCAAGAGTCTTACCACTCTTCATGCAGGCCATCTGGAGTGCAGAGGATAAAAGAGCAACCTCTTTGCGGCCCCCTGCTGCGCAAACGGTGACGCATTCGTTACAACCTACGAGTAGAATCCGGTTATAGGGTTCTATATACTCAAGAATCTCTTTCAGGGGTTTGCGTTCCGCTGTGATCATTGTTCCTCCTCCTCTTATATATGATATATATAGCTGTCAACCAGCGACTGATTGGGCTTCATTCCTTAACCCTGTTTTGACCGGATTTGGTCCCAGCTTGCGGATCTTTTCTGTGAAATCTATGGCCGTCTGGGCAAAACGTTCTCCCATACCTGCTGACATGGTGATCATGTCAACCCTTTCCCCTCCGATGCCAATCTCCTCTAGGAGCTTTTTCACATATCTGACGCGATTGCCCGCTTTCACATTTCCGTCCTTGAAATGACAGTCCCCCTCAAGGCAACCTGCCACATAAACACCGTCCGCCCCCTTTTGTAAGGCTCGCATAATGTGGATTGCCCCCACTTTTCCGCTACAGGGCACCCTTATGATCTTTACATTGGGGGGATAGGGAAGTCTCATACTTCCGGCCATATCCGCTGCTGTGTAGGCGCAATAATGACAACAAAAGGCCACAATGACAGGTTTG
>JASFEQ010000098.1:0-12120 GCA_050124735.1 Desulfobacteraceae bacterium
TATCGCCGAGCAATCAAAGACCGGTCCTGCCACCGTCATCATTGCGGGACTGGCTGTGGGCATGCAGTCCACCTATCTCCCCATCTTGGGCATATGCGTGGCCACTTTTATAGGGTACCAGGTGGCGGGGATATACGGTATTGGTCTTTCTGCGGTGGGCATGTTGGCCACAGTGGGTGCCACAATGACGGTGGATGCCTACGGGCCCATAGCGGACAATGCGGGAGGCATTTCAGAGATGTCAGGGCTCGGCCCTGAGACGAGAAAGATTACAGATAGCCTGGATGCCCTTGGCAACACGACGGCAGCCATCGGTAAAGGATTTGCCATCGGCTCTGCAGCACTCACGGCCCTCGCCCTGTTTGTTGCCTATACCCAGGCCGCCGGTTTAACGATTATAGACATCAGGAATCCCATGGTGGTGGTTGGGGCTTTCATCGGGGCCATGGTCCCCATGGTATGCGCAGCGCTCACCATGACCTCCGTGGGTGAGGCCGCCTTCAGTATTGTGGAAGAGATCCGGCGTCAGTTCAGGGAAATCCCTGGACTGCTGGAAGGAAAAGAGGGGGTTAAACCGGATCCGGCCACCTGTGTCACTATTGCAACGAACTCGGCCCTTAAGAGGATGGTCGCTCCGGGCCTGGTCGCTGTACTTACCCCGGTGGCAGTCGGTTTCCTTTTGGGGACGCAGACTCTGGGTGGCATGCTCCTCGGTGCTACGGTCATGGGTGCATTCCTCGCCCTTTTTATGGCCAATGGTGGAGGTGCATGGGATAATGCCAAAAAATACATTGAGGCCGGAAATTTGGGAGGTAAAGGGTCTGACAATCACAAGGCCGCCGTGGTGGGAGACACCGTTGGAGATCCTTTTAAGGATACCTCCGGTCCAGCCATGAACATCTTGATCAAATTGATGTCCGTGGTTTCTTTGGTTATTGCTCCCATATTGCCCACAGCTGGACTACTTTTGCTTATCGGTTAAGGAGGTTTCACTTTCGCCCCATCCATGCTCCCCTTCCTGGGGAGCCTGGATGGGACTTTATAACTAAGGTGCTTGGGGCCATAGAGATTTATCTTTTAAAGGGGGTTAGACATGTTTGATGTAGGTGATTTGGCTGTTTATCCGGCACATGGGGTGGGCGTGATCGAAAAGATCGAGAGTCAGGAGATCTCAGGCTGCCGCCAGGATTTCTACGTTATGCGAATCCTCGATAATGACATGATTATTATGATTCCCAAGAACAATGTAAACAATGTGGGACTGAGGGAGATCATTGGAGAAGGCGAAGTCAGGAAGCTCTTTACCATTCTGAAAAAAAAGGATGTGGTTGTAGATAATCAGACGTGGAACAGACGATACAGGGAATACATGGATAAGATAAAGACGGGCTCTGTATTTGAAGTGGCTGAAGTCTATCGTGATCTCTTGATGTTGAAGGTGGAAAAGGATCTCTCCTTTGGAGAAAGGAAGATGCTGGACACCGCCAGAACCCTATTGGTCAAAGAGATATCCATTGCTAAGAACATAGAGGAGGAACAGGTAGAAGAAGATCTGGAGAGAATCTTCTCATAGTCACACGCTTAGTTATTCAGTGATTACTCAACCCGTTCGGATAACCTCTTTTTAGCTTCAAGAACCTTGGGGGCTTTTGCAGTAGGCCGTAGGAAGTAAGCAGTAGGCACTAGGAACCCGTGAGCCTGCTTAGTTCTTACTGCTTAGTGCCTACTTTGCCCTAAGTTGCATAAAAAACATGGCAAGCGATGGTTAAAAAGAGAATAACAAGGTTTTCAGTTTTATCATTGCTCATTTTTGGAGTCAACAAATCGTGAGATCCAAAAAGCCTGGAAAAATTGCCATGTTTTTTACCGTTCTGGAAAGCCGAAGATACTGCATCTCCGGAGCCTGTGCGCCTCAGGCGCATTGTCAAGGGTTCGCGGTAGCTTACTACAGCTTCACCCTTGACGCCGTGGATCTGCAGCATCCTCGACTTCTGCAACGTTAGGGGTTACTTTGTGGAGCCAAGTGGAGCAAGAACCAGAGAGGACATATTCTTTTCCCATTACAGACAAGCACAGAGACATACGCCTCGATGTTTTTCTTGCTTCTCAGATCAGTGACCTTACCCGATCAAGGGTTCAAGAACTCATCAGAAAGGAATTTGTAAAGGTCGACGGCCGTTCACCAAAGGTGGGCTATCGGCTGAAGAGAGGGGATCGGGTCAGCGTACTCATCCCGCCGGCCGTTCCCTACGCATTGCAGGCAGAGCCAGTCGATTTTTCCCTCGTCCATGAAGACGCATCACTTATTGTCCTTAACAAGCCGCCTGGTGTGGTTATTCACCCTGCGCCCGGGCATCCCAAGGGGACATTGGTTCACGGTCTTCTTCAACACTGCGATGATCTATCTGGCATAGGCGGTGTCTTACGGCCAGGCATCGTTCACCGACTTGATAAGGATACCTCGGGTCTCGTGGTTGTGGCCAAGAATGATCAGGCTCACGACTCTCTAGCCAAACAATTCAAGGCAAGAACAGTTGAGAAACAGTATGTGGCCATTGTTCATGGGATGATGGATGGGGCTGAAGGAGAGATCGATCTTGCCATCGCTCGGCACCCCAGCAGAAGGAAGGAGATGTCAGTCCAGGTCAGCAAAGGAAAGGCCGCACTCACTCGCTGGGGGATTATGGAAGAATTTGGCCACGGGTTCACACTTCTATTTGTCACCCCTAAGACGGGGAGAACGCACCAGATCAGGGTCCATTTATCCTACCTGGGTCACCCCATTGTGGGAGATCCGCTTTATGGATATAAGCGAAATTGGTGGAAAAGGCGGGCTTTTTTGGCAAGTCGCATACTGCCCCTGGTGAAGAGACAGCAGCTCCACGCTGAAACCCTGGGTTTTATTCATCCCGAATCTGAAGAATATTGTGAATTCAAAGCACCCGTGCCCGAAGACATGGACCTTATCCTAAAGGCTTTGAGGCGAATGGATGTGGAGAGCAAAAAGGATAAAAAGGCTTGACAAGAGGCAATATTCGCTTATATCCTTTATAGGTTAAAATATCTTCCTGCCCCTTAGAGCATTTCGGTATAGACCGGATACCATGATCAACTCCATATTTACTCTGCTGCGCTATCTTATTTAATCATCTAAAAGGGTCTGCAAGGTTGATCTGAAAGTCTCCCTATGGAGTATACCGAAAATCTTATGACTTCCCTCAATCCCGAGAGGTGCCTGAGCTCTGGAGTGGGATCAGCTGCATGAAATGGCGAAATGCCTCCCTTTCTGACTATAGAGGTCGGTGGTTCTATTCCTCGACGAGTTGGGGTCAATCTTGTAAGGGATAGAGTCCACTGCCGGTGCATTATTAGGAACCTTGAAACAATATCGCCAGGTCCTCCGGGATGGGGAACCAATGGTCCTATCCTCATGGGAGGATGAGGCGCGAGTGAGTTGCAGAATTTTCTAAACGTCTAAGTATAATGGAGATTGGATTATGAATCTGGTGGAACTCAAAAAAATGAAAATAAGCGAACTGACCACCATGGCCAAGGACTTTAGCATCGAGGGCGCTACAGGCATGCCCAAGCAGGAGCTCATATTTTCGTTGCTCCAGGCCCACTCTGATCAAAACGGCCTCATATATGGTGAGGGTGTTTTGGAAATCTTGCCCGATGGATTCGGCTTCCTTAGGGCCACCGATTCCAATTACCTGCCGGGGCCCGATGATATCTACATATCCCCATCGCAAATTCGGCGTTTCAACCTAAGGACCGGTGATACCATTTCTGGTCAGATTAGACCGCCTAAGGACACGGAGAGATATTTTGCCCTTTTGAAAGTGGAACAGGTGAACCATGAGGATCCGGAAATCTCTCGAGAGAAGATCCTATTCGATAACCTCACCCCCCTCTATCCCGAGGAAAGGGTCGACCTGGAGACCGCTTCGGACAATTACTCATCCAGGATTATGGACCTGATGACCCCATTGGGCAAAGGCCAACGCGGACTCATCGTCGCCCCGCCCAGGACAGGGAAGACCATGTTGCTCCAGAACATTGCGAACAGTGTCACGGCCAATGATCCGAGTATTCACAAAATAGTCCTCCTCATAGATGAGAGGCCGGAAGAGGTCACGGACATGCAGCGATCTGTGGAGGCTGAGGTTATCAGCTCCACCTTTGATGAACAGCCTCAGAGGCACGTGCAGGTGGCAGAGATGGTCATTGAGAAATCGAAGAGGCTGGTAGAACACAAGCGGGATGTCCTTATCCTTCTCGACAGCATCACGAGATTGGCCAGGGCCTATAATGCGGTGGTACCACCAAGCGGCAAAATCCTCTCAGGGGGCCTTGACTCCAATGCCCTGCATAAACCTAAACGCTTTTTTGGGGCAGCCAGAAACATTGAGGAGGGGGGAAGCCTCACCATTATTGCCACCGCCCTGGTTGATACAGGGAGCAGGATGGATGAAGTGATTTTTGAGGAATTCAAGGGAACAGGAAACATGGAGATTCATCTGGACAGAAAGCTGACTGATAGGCGCGTGTTTCCATCCATGGATATCAATCGGTCCGGGACGAGAAAAGAAGAACTCCTTGTGCCTGAGGGGGTTTTGAATCGCATCTGGATACTCCGAAAACTCCTGGCCCCCCTGACACCCGTTGATAGCATGGAGTTTTTGCTGGACAAAATCAAAGGAACAAAGAATAATAAGGCCTTTTTGGAATCTATGAGTGAATAAAATCGTACCGCTCCGCTTTACGATTTTATAAGGGAGGAGAAATGAAAAAGGGAATTCATCCGGAATACCATAAAGCCATTGTCCACTGTGCCTGTGGTCATGAATTTGAGACAGGGTCGACCATGAAAGAGATAAAGGTGGAGATCTGTTCCAAGTGTCACCCGTTTTTTACAGGAAAACAGAAGCTGGTGGATTCGGCTGGCAAGGTGGAACGTTTTAGACGTAAGTACGCAAAGTTCAACAAGAGTCAAGTGTCAACTGGTCAGAGTAAAAGCGCGGAAGATTAGCATCTGATCACCCAAACCCTAAGGAAGACCCACTCAAAAAGCTCCCCTCGGCATTTCCCCTGAAAGACACAGTCCTTGAGCGGATCAAGATAGCCATCTGAATAGCCTAAGACTGCCTCCGACGGCGAGGGATTATGCCTGAGCTATGGTTGGAGGAATTGCCCCGAATAGGGGTGAACTCATAAAGGGAAAGGGCGAAAGGCCATTTGCTTATGTTTGCCAAAGTTGAGGAGATCGAGGAACGTTTCGACCAGTTGGAGAATGAACTGGCCCGTCCTGAAATTATCCAAGATCAAAAAACCTACCAGAGGTATCTAAAGGAACACAGTCGTCTATCTCCCATTGTGAATACATTTAGGCGATACAGGACGGTACAGGATGAAATCGAAAACAATCGTCCTCTCCTGAATGACCCTGATCCGGAGATGAGAAAGCTGGCCCGAGAGGAGATTGATACACTCAAGTCGAATCTTTCCGAATTGGAGAAGGAACTCAAATTGTTGCTCCTTCCACAGGATCCAAATGATGAGAAAAACGTTATCCTGGAAATAAGAGCTGGCACAGGTGGAGAAGAGGCGGCCCTTTTTGCTGCTGATCTTTTCAGGGCATATACAAGGTATGGAGAGCTAAAAGGGTGGAAAACGGAAATCTTGAGCCAAAATATTACGGGTATAGGCGGGTTCAAGGAGGTCGTCCTTCTCATTGAGGGTCAAAAGGTCTACAGCCGCCTCAAGCATGAGAGTGGTGTCCACCGTGTGCAGAGGGTCCCTGAAACTGAAGCACAGGGTCGAATACACACCTCTGCAGTTACGGTTGCCGTGCTTCCTGAAGCGGAGGAGGTGGATGTGGAGATTGATCAGGATGATCTTCGAATCGATGTTTTCCGCGCATCCGGACATGGAGGCCAACATGTGAATGTAACCGATTCAGCGGTTCGCATCACCCATCTGCCCACAGGCCTTGTGGTTTCCTGCCAGGATGAGAAATCACAACACAAGAACAAGGCAAAGGCCATGAAGGTGCTCAGATCCCGATTATTGGACATGCAGATGGCCGAACAACAGTCAAAGATCTCAGAAGAACGCAGGAGCATGGTAGGTTCAGGGGATAGGAGCGAAAAGATAAGGACCTATAATTTCCCGCAAAGCAGGGTGACAGATCACCGAATCGGTAAAACCTTGCATCGGCTTGAAGATGTCCTGCAGGGGCAGATGGACATGCTCATTGATCCCCTGATCACCCATTTCCAGGCCGAGGCCCTAAAGGGGGACTAACTCATCATTTGGATCTAGCATTACTGAGATCGAATTCATAGAGAGCCTATAGCTAAGCACCACAAGTTAGAAATCCGAAATTCTAATATCGAAATTCGAAACAATGATTAAATTCCTAATGTCCAAATGACCCAAACCCGAAGTCCTCACCTCAGCTGAAACCTTGATTGCTTGGAGAATTTGAGAATTTGAATTTCGTATTTGTCCTTCGACTTTGCTCAGGATGGTGAGCCGGTCGAACCATTTCGGAATTCGTATTTCGAGCTTCGGATTTTCTGTGTTTATGCCGGCCAAATAACAACATCGAGTCCAGGATATTACAGACCGAGCGCGAGCCATGAGCACCAAGAGTTGGACCATAAAAGAACTCCTGAAGGTCACAACAGACTATCTGGAAAAGAAGGAGATTGAGAGCCCTCGACTGAGTGCCGAAATTCTCCTGGCCCACCAATTAAACATCGACCGCGTAAAACTTTACCTCAACTTTGATCAACCTCTTCTTGACAAGGAAGTTGCAGGATATCGTTCACTCATCAAGCGGCGGCTCAGCAGAGAGCCTATTCAGTACATCACAGGCGTTCAGGAATTTTGGTCACTGGATTTCACGGTCGGCCCGCAGGTCATGGTCCCCAGGCCTGAAACAGAACTCCTTGTAAAGCATGCGCTCGCTTTGTGCCGCGGAAATGGGCTGGCCGAGGGCGACTGTGCAAGGATTCTTGATTTGGGAACGGGATGCGGTGCCATCGCTGTAGCTATTGCCCGAGAGCTTGAAGGGGTTGCCGTATGGGCCAGTGACGTCTCCAAGGAGGCATTGGACATTGCCAGGGGGAATGCAAAAAGGCACGGGGTAGAAGAGAGGATCGAGTTCGTACTCAGCGACCTGTGGCAGGGTCTTTCGAATCAAGAACTCACCTTTGAAGTCATTGTATCCAATCCACCTTATATCAAGTCTGAGGCCATCGATTCCCTTCCTCCAGAAGTCAGAGACTATGAACCTAGGCAAGCGCTTGATGGTGGAAAGGAAGGGCTGTTCTACATAAGAAATATCATTCAGGAGGCACCAAAGTACCTAAACCCGGGTGGGTGGATATTACTGGAAATGGACCCGGAACAGACCACAAAGGCCTTGGGACTGATTGAAACGAGCAATAGTTATGGCGAAAAGGTCCGGCTCAAGGACTACAGCCATAATCACAGGGTGGTTATGGCTCAGAAATTTGATGAAGCCACACCTTGACCTCTTCTCACCTCTCAAGTCTCCTTCATTCAGTCAATTCTTTTCATTGGTTCCGATCGTTCCCCGTGACCACAGGCAAGTTCTACCTCTATCCGGTTAGGCTGCCATAGCACATGCCAGCGGCGGTGGAGAGCAGAACGATAATGATGCAAAAGGCGGCTGTTTTCTTGACTCCCAAAACGCTCCCTATGACAAGCAGATTTGGGAGGGAGAGGGCGGGTCCGGCCAAAAGGAGGGCCAATGCCGGCCCTTTGCCCATACAGATCCCAGAAGACCCTGAAGGATGGGGACTTCAGTCAAAGTGGCGAAATACATCAGTGCACCGGCGACTGATGCGATCAGGTTGGCGCCTAAGGAGTTTCCGCCAACCAGAGTGTGGATGTAATTTTCTGGAATCAGAGCGGAGTGGCCTGGCCGACCCAACATAAAACCGGCCAGGAGTATTCCCACCCCCAAGAGGGGAAAGATCTGCTTCATGAATCCCCAGGTAGAGTCCACCCAATCATGGATTTCATTACGGCTGAACCATGACTTGAGCATAAGGGCGAGCAAAACCAAGAGAACGCCGGTAATGTACCACTTGGCGGCAAAAATGAGGGACCAAGAACCAGAAGACGCCTGGGCAGGCTGAGCAAAGGCAGCAAAAATCAGGATCAAAACCATGGTCAACATGTAGAGTGAATCCTGGAGGAGCGTTCGTCCTTTTACGTCTTCATCGGGAAGATATAAATGTCCCGCCGTACGGGCCGCATCATCTTTTCTAAAAATAAAGGCCATGAGAATCCCGCTGATGATGGCAAATAGGATCGCCCCTATGGCTCTGGCCAAGCCAAGTTGCCAGCCAAGTATCCGTGCGGTAAACACGATAGCAAGCACATTGATGGCTGGACCGGAATAGAGAAAAGCCGTGGCAGGTCCAATGCCCGCCCCTCTGGAGTAAATGCCGGCAAAGAGTGGAAGTATAGTACAGGAACAAACAGCAAGTACCGTTCCAGAGACCGAGGCGACCGAATAGGAGAGGATTTTGTGAGCAGAGGATCCAAAATATTTGAGGACGGAGGCCTGAGAAACAAAAACCGCAATGGCGCCTGCAATGAAAAAGGCCGGGATCAGGCAGGTCAATACGTGTTCCCGGGCATATTCCTGGAGCATCATTAGCGCCTCCAACAAGGATTGCTGGAGGATGGCGCGGTGCCAAGGTACAAAATAACACACCGTAAATACGCCAAGAATCATTAAAAGTTTATAGCGTTCTCTCACTTCACCTCCTTCTCATTTTGAGGCCACGCCCCTTTTCTCCCTCTCTCCAAGCTGTAGGCTCTATGAGCCGGAAGCCGGGCCGTAGGCCCTGCTGGCCGGAGGCAAGGCCGTATCTGCTGCGTGAGGGGGCGGTGATCCAATATTTTGAGGTTTAACAAAATGATGGGAGACTCTCAGAGGCTCAGAGGCGCAAACCTCAAAATTTTGGATCACGACGAAGTCCGGTGGAATTTCTTCGCGCTCGCTCCGCTCCGCTCAGTCCCCACCCTTTGGGTGGGTCCCCGGTTTCTTTTGAGATACGGCCTTTCGAAAAGGCCCGTAGCCTCATCAGATGAAGCCTTAAGGGGCTCAAGCAAACCTGGATTCTGAGCACCCGGCCCGTTTACTGAATTAAATGCTAGAGAGCGTTGATCTGGAGCGAATGACCTCCAAGGCGCAATCGAAAAAGTTGATCACACAGGGCGTTTTTAGGTGATAATAGACCTTGTTCCATTCCTTTCGGTCCTCAAGAATACCAGCACCCTTAAGCACAGAGAGATGCTTAGAGACTGTGGACTGATCCGCTCCCACCAGCTTGGTCAAATCGTGGACGCACATATCTTTTTCTTTCAAAGCATCTATGATCATTAGACGGCTTTCGTGTGAGAGGGCTTTGGCCACCTGGGCCTTCATCTTGTATAAATTCAGGGCCATGATATCTGCTCAGCATTTTGCTTATATGGCAATATAGCCATAAAGCCAAATATTGTCAAGAAAAACCTCTTCATCCGGGACAAAATGCACTAGTTTACGGCACCATTCCAGAAGACCCCGTGCTTCCGAGACTGTGTCCCCATTCGTCATCCCGGCCAAGTCCCGCGGAGCGGGAAGCGAGCCGGGATCCAGAACAACTTGATTTTTGGTTATTTCCATAGATTCCCCTTCGACTTCGCTCAGGGTGGTGAGCACGTCGAACCACGGGTCTCGCCCAACCCCGTATCAAGTACGGGGCAGGCCCCGTATCGAGTGCAAGGCAAGCTTGCGGGGCTCGCCCGGAATGACAGTTTTGGCAAATTGCGAAAAAGTCTCTTTCACGGGGTTGAATGGCAGCTGAGGATTCGTTAATTCACGCCTGAATTTGTGTTTCTTACCGGTCGTTTACAAATGACAGCCAACCGCTAACTCCGGCCTCTGGGTCGTGGAAACTAACTTATTTTCTTGACAAAAAATATAATTCATTTATATTTGAGCATATGTTCAAATATACAAGGAAATCTCCATGGGTAAAAGAAAAGCGAATCTGATTGAAGAAGATGGTTGTCTCGTTCGAATGGTTCATTTAGATAGAGTGGCCAGGGCGAGGGAAGAGGCCATACCCGTTCAAAACCTGGAAAGGCTCGCTCTGATTTACAAGGCTTTAGGAGATCCGACGCGACTAAAGATGGCAATGGCCCTCAAGAAGGGTGAGATGTGCGTCTGCGATTTGGCCGCCCTCTTAAATCTAAGTGAATCAGCCACATCACATCAAATCCGGCGCCTCAAGGATTTGGCCCTGGTTAAAAGCCGCCGAGATGGGCAAATACTCTATTATTCTCTGGACGATCATCATGTGGAGGAACTGATCCAAGTGGGACTGGATCATCTTCGCGAATAAAGGCCTTTAGCCCATAGACAGCGGTCGAATCTTCGCTACCCGCTACGTGAAGGCGTGAGGCGGGTTACATTCAGGGGTGCGGCAAAATCCCAGAGTGACGCCCCCTGGAGGTGGAGAGATGAAAGGAATGCTCCAATGAGCTTTCTTCTTGATATGCTTGGGGAGTCGTGGAAACTACTCCAAGAGGCCTCCATATATGTTATCTTTGGCATCCTAGTGGCCGGAATGTTGCGCATGTTCCTCAACCCGGGTACAGTGGCCCGTCACCTGGGCCGGGGAAGATTTAGCTCGGTCTTCAAGGCGTCCCTGCTCGGCATCCCCATCCCCTTGTGTTCGTGCGGCGTCCTTCCTGCTGCAGCCTCACTCAAAAAACAGGGAGCTAATAAAGGTGCAACCACGGCATTCCTTATCTCGACCCCTGAGTCGGGTGTGGATTCTGTGGCCCTTACTTATGCATTGCTTGACCCGGTCATGACCATAGCCAGGCCGGCCGCCGCGTTTGTCACTGCCACGGCCGCTGGCCTTTCAGAGAATCTTCTCACCAAAGGGGAAGAAGAGATTAAGGTCAAGCCAGATCTCAGCTGTCCGGTAGATGGGTGCTGCGATGGCCAAGAATGTCTTCCCGAGGATCACCGTGCTCACCATAGTTTTTCAGAGAAACTTCGGGCAGGGCTGGCATACGCCCTAAACGATCTGTGGAACGACATAGCGGTCTGGTTCCTGGTGGGGATACTGTTGGCTGGATTGATCACGGCGCTGGTTCCAGCGGATGCGTTGACGCGCTACCTTGGAGGCGGTCTGCCTTCTATGATCATTATGCTGGCTGCGGGTATCCCTCTCTACATCTGCGCCACAGCCTCAACGCCCATTGCGGCAGCCCTAATCCTCAAAGGGGTGAGTCCAGGTGCTGCTCTCGTCTTCCTTCTTGTAGGGCCAGCAACTAACATCACTTCTCTTACTGTGCTCTTGGGCATCTTGGGGAAAAGGGCTACAGCCATTTACCTGACGGCCATTGCTCTGTCAGCGGTGATCTTTGGATTGGTTTTAGATCAAGTCTACGCGATTTTGGGCATCTCAGCCCAGGCCATGGCAGGCCAGGCCACAGAGGCGATTCCGCCCTGGGGACAAGTGGGGGGTGCTGTGGTCCTTTTGGCCTTGTCTATCAGGCCGGCCTACCATGCTCTACGATCAAAATTAGTGCGTGGAGCAAATGTTGTGGAGGGAACGGCCTGCTGTTCCCTTTCTGAGACAAGCCTTCCACCGGCAAACATTCACCTTGAAGATGCAGGGTGTGCCGGATCCACCTGAAATGGCCAGTAGGGCCGGGACGGTCCTGAGGCTGTTGGAAAACCCCCATCTGCCATTCGACAAGCCGTTCGACAGGCTCACGGTCCTGAGCAATGTCGAAGGACTCATGGCCCTGAGCAAAGCCGAAGGGCCGTTCGACAGGCTCAAGGTCGATGCTGAGCAATGTCGAAGTATCTAAGGGCTGCGTTATCCTCATCCCTCGTCACTGCGGCGTACTTTTATGTACGCCTCATTCCTCAAGATTTCGGAAGCTTCCGTCCCGCGAGCGGGATTTCGCAAAGCTCAACTTGCATATGGACATTTTCCATCAGCCTCTCAGAAGTTGGTTTTTCGGCAGTCTCATATTGCATTGCAAGATAAGCTGCTGTACGCTGCT
>JASFEQ010000099.1:0-12053 GCA_050124735.1 Desulfobacteraceae bacterium
GGAGGCCAATCCTGTTGTATTTTATGGTTGAAACCTTAAGGTTATGATTTCTCTCTGTTTTCGAGGATTATGGATAAAATTTGACAGGATTATTTTTGCCAACTATATTGCGCCCCGAAGGAATTGTGATTAGAATAATACTTTATTCCTTTTTTATGGATAGCGAAATACTTGTATTTCCAGCAGAAGGAAAACTATACCACATCAAGGAGTCGCAATATGGATAATGGTTCAAGTCTGACGAAATTCACGGGTGCTTCTCAATATGTGCTGGATGATGAGCTGGCTAAAATCGTCAATGTTACCATGGCCTTGGAGATGCCGCTTTTGCTCAAGGGAGAGCCGGGCACGGGAAAGACGATGCTGGCCCACGCCATTGCAGAGGCTCTCAACATGAGACTGATCGTGCTTAATGTCAAATCAAGCATGAAGCTGGTGGAGGCCCTCTACCAGTATGACACGCTAACCCGTTTAAATGACAGCCGTTTTGGGGATTCTGAAAGGGACGTGAGCAATATTGAGGACTACATAAAGATGGGAAAGATCGGACAGTCCTTTGTCACCGATGAACGCGTGGTCCTGCTCATCGATGAGATTGATAAGGCAGATACGGATTTCCAGGACGATATGCTGGACGTCTTGGATCAGATGGAATTTGATATCATTGAGATCGACAAGACCATCAAAGCCAAGTGCAGACCAGTTATTGTGATCACATCTAACGCGAAAAAGGATCTCTCCGATCCTTTTCTGGGACGCTGTAACTTCCACCACATCGCGTTTCCTGAACCAGACATGATGCGAAGGATTATCCAGGTCCACTTTCCTGCTATCAGCAGCGAGCTGCTCCAGAATTCCGTGAAGACCTTTTATCGTCTGAGGGATATACGGAACGTTGAAAAAAAGCCTGCCACGAGGGAGCTCCTCAATTGGATCAGGGCGTTGAAGTCAGACCCTGACTTCAAAGTCAAAGAACTGATTAAGGGGGATGTGCCCTATCTGGGCGTTCTCTTTAAAAAGAGCGCCGATTATGTGGTGGCCCAGAACGCGGTTGGCCGATTCAGAATATGATTATGGCCGTTAGCCCGTTGGCCGGTTGATTTGAAAACGGGCAGACGGGGTAACGGGCAAACCAGTAAAAATAACCTGTTTTATTACTATCCCGTCATTCTTAGCTCGGGGGGATGGATCTAGAAACGAGCGGAATATAGATATGTTCATAGATTTTTTCTACATATTAAAACAGGTGGGCATTCCTGTTTCACCCACCTCCTTTCTCCGGCTTCAGAAGGCCCTCGGCCTGGGTGTCATCAACTCCCTGAATGACTTTTACACGGCCGCCCGGTCCATTCTGGTTAAGAGCGAAAGGTATTTTGACCTCTACGATCAGGCATTTGCCCATTATTTTGAAGGGGCCGAACTGGTAGAACCGGATGAATTTGTTCTCTCAGACGTGGCCCGTGCCATGCTGGAAGAGTGGTTGAAAGACCCAGAAGGTTTGGCTGAGGCCCTTGGCGTGGATGAGGAAGAACTCTCCAAACTGAGCCCCGAAGAACTCATGGAGTACTTCCTGGAAAGGCTGAAAGAACAGACCGAGGCGCACCATGGTGGGAGCAAGTGGATCGGTACAGGGGGTACATCCCCGGTGGGACATTCCGGTTTTCATCCGGGCGGAATGCGGGTCGGAGGCGTGGGCAGAAACAAGTCGGCGGTCAAAGTGGCTATGGACAGGAGGTATAAAGATTATTCCCAAGAAGGTCCTTTAACCCAGTCCCAGATTAGTGAGGCCTTGAAGAGGCTGAGAAACATGGTGCCCGTGGGCCCTAAAGACCAGGTGAATATTCCCGAGACCATCTATGAGACCATGAAAAATGCGGGCGAAATAGAGATTGTGTTTGATCGGAGCCTCAAGGACCGATTAAATGTGATTTTGGCCATCGACAATGGAGGATGGTCCATGGATCCTTATATTGAGATGGTTCAAGTCCTCTTTAACTATGCCAGAGCCCAGTTCAAGGAACTCAAGACCTTTTTCTTTCACAATACCATTTATGATTATCTCTGGGAGGATCCTCCAAGAATTAACAAGCCTCTTGCCGTGGAAGAACTGGTACGGCTTGATCCGGAAACCCGGTTCATCATCGTTGGGGATGCGAGTATGGCGCCCTATGAACTGATGGCCACGGATGGTTCCATACATATTGAAGAGAGGTCAGGAAGGCCCAGTCATGCGAGGCTTCAGTTCATTGCCGAAACATTCCCGCACGCCATTTGGCTCAACCCAAAGCTGGCGGTGGAATGGCCCTATACCCGCACTATCAATATTATTCGGGAAATCTTTCCCATGTTTGAGCTGACTTTGGACGGTCTGGAAAAGGCTGTTATCCATATGATGCAAAAGCACTAATCTTCTATGAGCACGTCCCGATTGACACTGCCCGGATCCGGGGCACCCACCATGCTCATAAGCCTTTTGAGTTCATTTGTAATCTGTTCGATCAGTGCTTTGATACCGTCCCTGCCGTAAGAGGCCAATGCATAGAGGATAGGCCTGCCTAAGCCTACGAGTGAGGCGCCGAAGGAAAGACCTTTCAGTACATCACTGCCACGACGAAATCCCCCATCCACCATGATAACCGTTTTCCCTTGTGCGACCTGCACGATCTCATCCATCACCTGGAAGGGATGAGGGAGGTAGTCAAGCGTGTGGGCACCATGGTTGGACACGAGGATGCCGTCCGCACCCGCATCAATGGATTTTAGGGCGTCCTCGCGGCTCAGAACACCTTTGAAAATGAGAGGCAGAGACACTTTTTCCCTGATCTCTTTAAGCTCTTTGAGGGTCAGCGGTGTGCAGTCGGAGGCCATCTGTCTGTCTTTCACCTTCGTACCCTGGCCCGAATCCACCTCTATGCCCACCCACTGAACGCCCGCCGCCTGAATCTCATCAATACCCAGGAACATCTTTTTTCGGTCCTCGAAGGGCTTTACGTTGGCTGCCAGGGGGACCCCCATAGATGCAATATCTTTCAAGTTTTGAGGAATGGGTGTGCCCGTCCACATGAGACTGCCGGCTGCTTTAAGCCCTTCAGCAACTTCCATGAGACCATTATCAACAATAGCAGGGATAGGCATGGTCATGGCAGACATGATGACTGGCGAAGCAAGTTCCACGCCTAAAATGGAACACTGTGTGCTCACCGCCACACCATCAATGCAGCGTTGCCTAAAGGTGTAACGGTCCAGGACGCGACGGTTGTTCCTCATCACAAACTCCGTCTCCACACCATCCAGTAGAAAACCTATATCCCGATCTTTAAGTATCGCCTTTCCCCTCTCATATATTTCGGTAAGTTCCATAGCCTCTAAATTCCTCCTTCAATGCCCAGCCCCAATCCTCGCTCCCATAAATCGGAGGCTGTGTCGCAATTCGTCATCCCCCGCCGAAAGCGGCGGGGGATCCAGAATGATTTGATTTTCTGCCACTTTCCTGGATTCCCCTTCGGCTTCGCTCAGGGTGGTGAGCCTGTCGAACCACGGGTCTCGCCCACAATCGTTGGGCTCGCCCGGAATGACGGCTCTGTTGAATTGCCACACAGCCTCTCGACGGAGAGAAAGTGATTGGGGATTAGATGTTTTGAAAACTAAAGCCGTCCACCCGTTTCCGCCAAATCCTCCAGCCCTTGCCTATCCAAAATCCTGATTCGAGGTCCATCCAATTCAATCAGACCTTGTTTACTCAGTTTGCCAAAGATCCGGGACAGTGTCTCAGGGATCGTCCCTAAAAGGCTGGCCAGTTGAGTCTTGGTAATGGTGAGTTCCAGATCACTCGTCCCCTTATCCTGTTCACTCAAATAGAGGAGATAGGCGCTTAATCGGCCAGGCACCTCTTTGAGGGAAAGGTCATCAATCAGGTGCGTGAACCTGCGAAGTCTCAAGGATAAGACAGCGAGCATGTTCAGGGCTATGGATGGATTATCTCTTATCAGTTCAATGAAAGATTCCCTTGGAAAGAAAAATATGCGGCTCTGCTCCATGGCCTCAGCATTGGCCGGAAAGTGTTGGCCGGTAAAGACAGGGACCTCCCCGAACGGCTCTCCTGATCCGAAGATATGAAGTATCTGCTCTTTCCCTTCGAAGGAGAGCTTAAATATCTTCACCCTGCCTGTGATCCCCACATAAAAGCCTGTTGCTTCATCACCCTCAGTAAATATGCTCTGCCCTCGTCTGAAGTTCTGATCCGCCACGATCATGGCAAGATCTTCCTGTTGCTCCTTTGGGAGACCCTCAAAGAGCGGGATGGCGGCAAGGTGTTTGACAATTTCCATTTTTTCTAAGCGCTATTGGTTTTGTAGGGTTAGTTGGGTGTCTCGGTTTGTCACCTGATCGTGCGGATAGTAAAACCTGGATCTCGCATAACTCAACCATTAATCATTCTGACAAGTGTGGAGTCAGAAAAGTAATCGATAATATTAAGGCAGCCGTAATCCTGGTGGATCTTAAACATCCGGCTGAGATCAAGGTGGAGGGCATGGCAAAGAATGACACGATTTACAGCGCCATGACCGACTAGGACGATATCATTGCCCTTTTGATCCTCCAGAATGCCTTTAAAACAATTCATGACCCTTTCAGAAAGGGTTTCTATACTTTCACCTTCTCCAGGATTCTGGTAGTTCACCGGATCGGTGTTCCTCTTCTCCAGTTCGTCAGGGAAACGTTCACGAATCTCTGTCAGGGTCAGACCTTCCCAGTCGCCAAAATGCATCTCGCGGAGTTCTGGGAAGGCGTGGAGAGGGGCATCATGATACCGAGCTATGATGCGGGCGCCCCTGGAGGATCTCTTGAGATCACTGGAATAAATGGCGCTGACATTGACCAGGCGTAGGCGTTCAGCCAAATGCTCCATCTGCATGATTCCCACATCGGTCATTTCCACATCCGTATGACCATAGACGGGTAAGCCATCATAACCGACGACTTGGCCATGCCTGGCCATATATAACCTGTTGACCCTATCCATAGGGCGCGATAATAGGCATCAATAGTTTTAATGTCAATGCATTTGGTCTTCCCCTGATCACCAGCAAGGCATCTTCTGCCATTCGACAGGCTCACGGTCCTGAGCAAGGTCGAAGGACGGCGTTGCCTTCCATCGCTCCTCTCCCCGCCCCCCGCCTTCGCGGGGGCAGGCTTCGCGGGCGCAGCCTTGCGGCGTATTGCCCCATAAGCCTCAGTCGTCGCTCCTCGGAGCCCCCGCTTTTGGTGGGGTTTCGCAGGGCTCAACTAGCAGGTAATACCTTGCTGGTGATCAGAAATACTCCATAAATTCCTGATTTCAGAACTCAATCCCAAATTAGAGGGTGGATTTGGGTCTTTGTATTGATCCCTTTATATTTATATTGTATAAGTTTAAGTATATGTTTATAGCAATATAATATGCCGTTTTAAGGCGCGGAGAGTGACCATAGAGTAATGAGCAAGAAGGATTGTTTCGGCGTTTTGGATAAGGTCTTTCCCCTTGGGGGAAAGGGTTTAAGGGAGATTACCCCAGGCTGTTTTCAATGCCCTGAGCGCACGCCCTGTTTGAGAGCCGCTTTGTGCACCAGGGAGGGACTGGAAATGAAGTCGGAGATCTTGGAGCGTGCTGCGAGTAGAGGTATGGTCAGTGGGTTTCAGCGATGGTCCCAAAAAAAGCAGCTACACCGTCTCATGAAGGAGCAGGGGAAAAAGGATAAATGACGGTTGAGATAATATGCCCCAAGTGTAACTTCTCAAGAAGTATCCCAAAAGAAAAAATCCCTGCAGGTGCCAGATGGGCTACCTGCCCGCAATGCAAACATCGATTTTCGTTTGCTGCGCCGAAAGCAGGTGTTAGCCTGGAACAGGGACAGAAAGAGGCAGGGACGGAAGACCGCGTAGAGAGAGGATCGCCACCTTGGGAAAATCGATCCGAACTGGGTCTCTGGCAAGGTATTTACCAGACTTTTAAAGCCGTACTTTTTTCGCCAGACAGACTTTTTAGCACCATGACACATAAGGGAGGCATTATGGAACCGCTGGCCTTTGGCCTCCTTTTGGGGTCTATCGGGAGCATGTTTGGGTTTTTCTGGCAGTTCCTGATGATGTCAGGCAGTCTTCTGGCCTTGGGTGAAGAGCTAATGGGCCACGTGAGCATGAGTCTCATCTTCTTCGCAATTATCATCATTTCACCCCTTTTCGTGACCATAACCATGTTTATTGCCAGCGCCGTCCTTCACCTATTGTTGCTCATTGTCAGGGGCGGAAAAAACGGCTTTGAGGCCACTTTTAGGGTTGTATCCTACTCACAGGCCGCCCAGATATGGGGGGTCATTCCATTTGTCGGCGGCTTCATAGGCGGCCTTTGGATACTTATCGTTCAGATCATAGGCCTTCGAGAGATTCATGAGACCTCTTATTTGAGAGTCATCCTGGCTCTCCTTATCCCCGTAGCCTTGATCCTTCTTTTGGTGCTGGCTATAGTTATTCCCCTCCTCGTTTTTGGTTTAGGTTAGATATTTGATCAGATATGTCCCTGAAACCGATCTTCAGGATTCTGGGCATGGCCTTACGCTGCATCGGTGCCAAGCAGCCAAAAGAGAAATGCGCTATCGCAAAATGAGAAACGAAAGGCTTTTCTGCATTGTCAAACAGAATAGAGTATGAAGAGGTTCTGAATTCCTCGCAATTAGAGGCGGTCATGACTCTGGATGGGCCGATTCTGGTGATTGCCGGGGCAGGTAGCGGAAAGACGAGGACCTTGGTTTATAGAGTAGCACGTCTCGTAGAGACCGGTGTGCCACCAGAGTCCATTCTCCTGCTCACATTTACGAGAAAGGCGGCCGGAGAGATGCTTGAGAGAGCAGCAGGGCTTGCAGACGAAAGATGTAAGCATGTCTCTGGGGGAACATTCCACTCCTTGGCCCACCGTGTACTAAGAAACAATGCCCCTCTTTTGGAATTTCATCGCACCTTCACAGTTCTGGACAGGGCCGATATGGAAGAGGTGGTTCAGTCCCTGGTTGGAGAGCTCCAGATAGATCGAGGCTCCATAAGGTTTCCAAAACGCTCCACGTTGGCCAGCATTTTGAGCAAGTCTGCTAATAAGCAGCAATCTATTGAAGCACTCATGGGAGAAGAGTATGCACAATTCCTGGAACATATTTCCCACGTAAATAGACTGGGGAGCCTCTATGGGGAATACAAAAAAATGAATCAACTCATGGACTATGATGATTTGATCATTTTTCTTAGACAGCTCCTGGCAGAGAACGAGGATGTCCGTCAGCACCTGAGCGAGCAGTATCGCTACATAATGGTTGACGAATATCAGGATACCAACTCCATACAGGCTGACATTGTAAAATGGCTCGCTTCTAAACACCGCAATATTATGGTGGTAGGTGATGACTCCCAGTCCATATATTCCTTCCGCGGAGCCAACTACAAAAACATGTTTGAATTTCCTTCCCTGTTTCCAGAAAGCAAAGTGATCAAGCTGGAAGAGAATTATAGATCCACACAACCCATACTCACGTTCACCAATACGCTGATGGATCAGGCACAAGAGAAATATACCAAGTGCCTCTTTACGGAACGCACAGATGGCGAAGTACCCAGGGTCATTGATACCAGATCCGAACCGGAACAGGCCATGTTCATTTATCGCACAATAAAAGACGAGATAAACAAAGGGCGATCCATCAAAGACTTTGCCATCTTGTTTCGGGCTGCTCACCATTCCTTTGAGCTGGAAGTGGAACTCACCCGTCAGGGTATGTCCTACGTTAAGTATGGTGGTTTCAAGTTCATGGAATCAGCACACATCAAGGATGTTCTGGCCCATTGTAAGGTGATCTTAAACAGGGATGACACGGTAAGTTGGGGGCGCATCTTAAGACTCGTAAAAAACATAGGCCAAGGGAAAAGCCAATCCATTATCGACTGGATGAAAGAGGATCGACCTTTGGCTGGTCAGGTGGCTGAGTGGCCTGGGGCCGGGAAGGGAGATGAGGGCCTAAAGCCTTTAGGTCAACTCCTGAGCCAGATCTCGAAAAGGGGCTTGGCCCCGCAAAAGGCAGTGCATTCAGTTATTAAATATTATGACCCCATTTTAAAAGGAAAGTTCGATGACTTCCCTAGGCGTCAAAGAGACCTGGAACAACTGATCCCGATGGCTGATCGTTATAAGAAATTGAGGACCTTCTTGGACGATCTGGTCTTGGAGCCCCCCACGAGCTCAGCAGACATAAACCGCAGAGAGAAAGGGGATTCATTGATCCTATCCACCGTGCATTCGGCGAAAGGTCTTGAGTGGCCTTTCGTGTTTATTATCTGGGCCATGGAAGGGTATTTCCCGAGTGCAAGGGCCTATTCCAATGATGGGGCCATTGAAGAAGAACGCCGCCTCATGTACGTGGCTGCCACGAGGGCCAAAGA
Organism: Desulfobacteraceae bacterium; assembly: GCA_050124735.1. Taxonomy (GTDB): domain Bacteria; phylum Desulfobacterota; class DSM-4660; order Desulfatiglandales; family HGW-15; genus JASFEQ01. The sequence continues at coordinate 8,461 of JASFEQ010000099.1, forward strand.
TCAGTTGATCATCTGTTACCCGAGTGAAGAGGCAAGACCTGCTTGGCAGTGGGGAGAAGCAGGTTACAGAAGCGGCCTCTCGTCGTTTATCCAGGCCCTTCCACCAGATGTCATTGAGTATGGTTCATCAACGGCTTTGGCAAATAGGGCCAGGAGCCGGCGGCCTGTTAGGTATGCCCGTATTCATCAAAAGGATGATGACCACCTTTCAGAATTGCGTCCCGGTGACAGGGTAAGCCATCCAGCGTTTGGCCAAGGTGTCATCTCTAAGTTCATGGATGATGAAAAAGTGGAAGTGCTCTTTAGGGATTGGGGCCGAAAACTGCTCCATCTCGGGTATACGACGCTTGAAAAGATGTGAGGAAATTTGGAATTCGGAATGCGCCCGTCTGTCATCGTCTGAAATGAAGGCCATTGGCAGGCAAGGACTTATGTGCAATGAAACCGAAAAAGCTTTCCTATAGAGAGGCGGTTCAATACCTCTACGGCCTCCAGAAGTACGGTATTAAGTTTGGCCTTTCCAAGACAGCCAATCTTCTTAAGGCCTTTGATAATCCCCATCGCGGACAGAAGTATATCCATATTGCGGGCAGTAATGGCAAAGGTTCAGTGGCTGCGATGATGGAGTCCGTCCTGCTGAAATCGGGTCTGAGGGTGGGCTTCTATTCCTCCCCACACCTGGTGAGATTCACGGAGAGATTCAGAATCAACGGTGAAGAGGCAGCACCTGAGAAAGCAGCCGAAATCGCAGGTGAGCTCATCAGAGTCATTAAACCGGAGCATCCTCCCACATTCTTCGAGGTCACAACAGCCATGGCTCTGATCTATTTTGCCAGGGAGAACGTGGACCTGTGCATAATGGAAGTGGGAATGGGGGGACGGCTTGATGCCACCAATGTGATCAGGCCAGTGGTTTCAGTCATTACCAACATATCCCTGGAGCATCAGTTTTTTCTCGGATCACGCCTGCTGGACATAGCAAAAGAGAAGGGGGGAATCATCAAAAGAGGCGTTGATTTGGTTACGGCAGTAACCCAACCTCCTATCATCAAGCTTTTTGAGTCCATATGCGAGAAAAAAAAGACCTCCTTATGGCGCGTGGGAAAAGATGTCCGCTATCGGTCCAAGGGCTCAAGATTCAGTTACTATGGTCTGAGACGGAACTTTAAAGGGGTTGAGCTGGGTCTCAAAGGCAGGTTCCAGACCCGGAATGCGGCCTTGTCCCTTGCGGCTTTAGAGCTCCTGGAGAGAAAGGGATACGCGTTTTCGTCCCATGATATTGTGGAGGGATTAAAAGGCTCAAAGTGGCCTGGGAGGATGCACGTGGTTTCTCAGGAGCCTCTCATCATTCTGGATGGTGCGCATAATCCTAAGGCCATAAGAGAGCTGGCCCATTCCATAGAGAGTGACTTTAGTTACCGGCGGCTGATTTTGGTCATAGGTGTGATGGAAGATAAAGATATTGGCAAGATTTTGAAGGGCATCTTGCCAATGGCGGATTATGTGTTCTATACAAGACCTGAATATTACCGATCGGCCAGCCCCGAGAGGCTCATGAAGGAGGGTTCGAAACTGGGCAAAGCGGGGGAAATCGTGCCAGAGATATGTGATGCCCTTGATATGGCAAGGAAGATGGCCGGCCCGACAGATATGATCTTGGTCAGCGGTTCTCTCTTTACTGTGGGAGAGGCCATGACCTACTTCGATCCAGAAACATACCGGCCAGACGATATCTAACGAGGCTGTCGGAAAACGCCCATCTGCCATTCGACAAGCCGTTCGACAGGCTCACGGTCCTGAGCAAGGTCGAAGGACTCATGGCCCTGAGCAAAGTTGAAGGGCTGCGTTACCCTCATCCCTCGTCACTGCGGCGTACTTCTATGTACGCCTCATTCCTCGGGATTTCGGAAGCCTTGCATATGGACATTTTCCATCAGCCTCTCAGGAATCGGTTTTTCGAGAGTCTCAAGAGATAATTGAAACAGGCCCCCTGAAGCCTGCAATCAATTGCCTTACTCTGAGGCGCGAGTTAACCATAGGCTTAAAGGACATGTCAAAAAAGAGATATCTGATTTTAGCTGCCTTTCTTTTGGTCCTCCTGAAAGCGGGTTTTTGCCTCGCCGTAGATGAAATGTTGAAAGGGGTTGGAAAAGAGGCACGGGAGGCGCGTTGGGAAATCACGGCCGAGAAGATGAGCTACTCGCAGGAGGAAGGCATCTACGAGGCTGAAGGTGACGTGGTTATCCAGAGAGAGGGACAAGTCCTTTCTGCCCAGAAGGCCACCTATAATGAAAAGACAGGCGTTGCGGATGTATCTGGGGATGTGCGGCTGGAAGTCAATGGAGACGTACTGACAGGGGAAAGCGGCACCTTTAACCTCAAAACCAATCTTGGACAGATCAGCAAGGGCCGACTCTTCGATCGAGAACACAACTTCTATGTGAGTGGCGATCACGTGGAAAAGGTGGGGCCCAACACATACACCGTTAAGAATGCCCGCCTGACCACCTGTGATGGTATTAAGCCCGACTGGAGTATTACGGGCTCAGAGGTGGCAGTCACCATCGAGGGCTACGGGAAAGTGAGAGGTGCCGCTTTCAGGGTCCGCAATATCCCTATCCTTTACTTTCCCTATGCTATCTTTCCCGTCAAGACCGACCGGCAGACGGGTCTTCTCCCGCCGGGGGCTGGTTACTCCAACCTGAATGGTGGGACTGTGGAGCTCCCCCTTTTTTGGGCCATATCCGATCAGACCGACGCCACTTTCTACGGGCGTTACATGAGCAAGCGTGGCTACATGCAGGGACTTGAATTTCGCTATGTGGCAGAACAGGATTCAAGGGGGGATTTTCTCTTCGATATTCTCTCAGACAAGATTGGGGAAAAGGACTTGAACGATCCCACACAGGCACAACTCAGTCCCTTTCCCCGGACAAACAAGATCCGCTACTGGCTGAGAAGCAGGACAGACCAACACTTGCCCTTGGGGATACTTGCACGTCTTGATACGGATTATGTGAGTGATCAAGATTACCGGAAGGAGTTCAGTATGGGCCTTTACGGATATAAAGGAAGGCCAAATCTGGTCAGCGAGTATGGACGTCCCATGGAAGAAATATTTTCCCCCACGAGAAGATCCGCACTGAGACTCAGCCGTGATGGGGAGGGCTACGGCCTACAGGGGGGTAGTTCCTATTTTGAGCGTCCAGAAAATCCACCCCTTGATCCTACCTCCCAGCCTCTCGGTATAGCAAATTTCTCCCTGCTACCAAGGCAAATACCGCATCTGCCTTTATTCCTCAGGAGGTTTGGCGCAGCCTATGAGTACATTTGGCGTGATACGGGAATAAAAGGGCAGAGTCTCTCCTTTAGCCCGGTCGTCAACTACCCTTTTTGGCTTGGTCGCTATTTGATATTTGAGCCCTCTGCCGGCTATGCCCTTGACTCGCAGTGGTTCGATGATCCTAATGGAGAAGCGATACATCAATCTCGTGACGTATACGAAGTACGGGGCAGATTATCAAGTATTTTGGAAAGGGTTTTTGATATTGAATGGAAAGATGCAAAGAAGTTGAAACACAAGATCTTACCGG
>JASFEQ010000100.1:0-12027 GCA_050124735.1 Desulfobacteraceae bacterium
CTCACTGGCCACCTCAGACCTGGTGCCAAATTTCTCCAAAAAATAACCCATCACCCCTTCGGGCAAAAAGAAAATGAGCAGAATTAATATGATCCCCAGGATCAACGTCCAATATTCGGTGTAGATCCCAACGAATGTTCTCAAAGAGACCATAATGGCCGCGCCTAAGACGGGCCCAGCAAATGTAAACCATCCTCCCAGAAGACACATAATGAATACCTCCAGTGAGAGGATCCAGAAGAGGAGATCTGGAAAAACGGTATGTTCCAGCACAACGAATAGAACCCCGGCCACACCAGCAAAGAACGTGGCAATGACTATGGCCAAGAGCTGATGCCGCCTCACATTAATACCCACCGCCTCACATCGCTCTGGATTGTCCCGAATGGCCTGTAGCGTGGTTCCAAATGGGGATTTGAGGATCAGATATAGGACGATCAGACAAATGGCCAAGAAGATCAAGATAAAGTAATAGGCGTTGTGCGTGGAAGAGAGAAATGACGGCATGGGTATGCCATGGAGACCATCATCCCCCCCTGTAAGGCCATACCAGCGGAAAGCGATGGCCCAAATCAGAGATCCCAATGAGATCTGGAGCATGCCAAAATACAATCGGCTCAGTCTGATACAGAACCAACCAATGAGCAGGCCGGCCACCGCCGAAAAGATGGGGCCGGCAATGAAGCCAACCCACGTGGGCAAGGCGGTCTTGGTCAGGAAGAGGGCGAACGTATAGGCCCCTACCCCGTAAAAGGCGGCATGGTGAAATTGAAACAACCCCCCGTGGCCCACTACCAGATTGAGGCTCATGGCCAAAAGAGCAGTCACAAAAATTACCGCGAGAATATAGGTATAGAACCTAGGAATGACTTGTGGCAGAAAAAGCAGGACCACAAAAAGCGCCACAGAAACCCAGAATGATCTTAGACTGAAAACACCCCTATTCAAGTGGAGCCCCCTATAAAATCGTTCCGCATCGCTTCACGATTTTATAAAACGCCTGCCCGCCATCCCTTTCGCTCAGGCGAAGCGGGCGGGCGGCTATGCCGCTAAAGAATTAAAATATTTTACTCGCGTTAACACCAAGAATGCAGCAGCGAAGCTGCGTTCTATAAAATCTCGGTACGAGATTTTATTACCAAACAGACTTGAGCATACCCGTTGGCCGCCAGATCAACACAATGACCACTGCAGCGTACGGAAAAACAATGGCGAATTGTGGCCAGAACAAGATACCAAAAGACTGGGTCAATCCAAAAATGAGAGAACCCACCATGGCACCCCACATGTTGCCCAAACCCCCAATGGTCACGATAAGAAAGGCTTCAATGATCATGTCATGATCCATACCCAGAGAAACGCTTATGGTAGGAGCAACCAAAGCACCACCAAGTCCAGCGAGGAAGCAACCCAGCACAAAGGCAAAGGCAAATACCCAGCTCACATTGATGCCAATGGCCCCCACCATCTCCATGTCCACGGCTGCTGCGCGGGATATCTTTCCCACCTTGGTCTTGTTTGTGAAGAGCCAGAGGGCTACGGCCACAAGGGGCCCAATAAAGAGGAGGAAAAGGCTGTAACGGGGCAAGGATGAGCCAAAGATGGATATAGCGCCTCGGAGGAAATCGGGGGCCATGATGGACCGATATTCCGCACCCCAGATCAGCTTTACCAGATCCCCAAAGATCAGCATCAGGGCAAAGGTGAATAAGAGAAGCATCAGGTGTTCCCGCTGGTAGAGATGACGGAAGAGCGATCTCTCGGCGACGAGGCTGACCAAAGCGACCACAAAAGGAGAGAGGATCAATGCCAGCCAAAAGCCGGCGGAACCACCCCCGAACAGCTTGGAGATACTAAAGGCACAGAATGCCCCAATCATATAGAGGGAGCCATGGGCCACATTCGGGACCCTGAGCACACCCAGGACAAAGCTCAACCCAGAAGTGACGATGAACAGGAGCATGGCCCTGCTCAATCCGACGAATAAGTGACTGCTCAAGACAGCAATCGTTATGCCTTGCCCGGCCTCCATTGGATAGTCTTCCAGTCAGTGTGGCGTGAATTCAGAAAACGGCCATGGCTCTTTGCTATGGCCTAACACGTAAGAATGGGGGGACGGGGGTGAATGCGGTTTCGCCTTCCCCTTTATCCGTCCCCCTCATTTTTCAATCACAAAACGAGGATCGATTTCGTCCTATTTCTTCCGGGCCTTCTGGATCTCAGCACATGACGGCATGACCTGATTACCCGTGAGCGTTACGATATCGCCGGAGACGAGGAAATCGTATTTGGGTGACTTTCGGGTGACCCCAAGATACATGGGAAGAACCACCTGATGGTCACAGGCCCGCATCTCTAACATACCTGCGGGGCTTGGAATTCTCAGACCCTCCAAGGCATCGATGAATTTCTCCTTGTTCACCCTCCCCGCCTTTCTATAGGCCTCGGCGATGAAATTGGCCGTGATATATCCGTGAAAAGCGGGAAACCCGGGAGGGCCGCCATAGGCGGCTTTATAGAGGTTTACAAATGCCCTGTTGGCTGCGGTTTCCGGGTAATAGAAGTGGTAGTCCATCGTGCCGTACACACCCTCGGGGCCCTCCGTCCCAAGCGACTTCAGAACGGCGTAATCGGTGGCGGTATGCACAAAGACAGCAACCCGTTCAGACAGGCCGGTTGCCTTGATCGCCTTCATAATATTGGCCATACTGCGGCCTCCGGTGGCGAATATGACCGCATCAGGCCTTTTTGCCTCAATGGCGGTAAGATAGGGAATGAGATCAGGTTCCCCGGGTTTCCACCAGGATTCCCCTATCTTCTTTACTCCGGGCTTCAATGCCTCTAGATTTCGCCAGGCGGCATTGGCAATGGCGTGGCCATATTCATAATCGTCTCCTGCAATCCAATAGGCAAAATAGGGTCTTTTGGAAAGGGCAACACCCCCGGCCTTGCCTGCCATATACGTATTTTCGCCTGTAGAAAAGACGTAGCGATGGCCTTTCTCCCCGGTGATCCTTTCACTTTTAGCGATCCAGACGATATAGGGGACCTTCTCCCCTTTGACATAGTTGGATACGGCCATGGCCACCCCGCTGCTAATGGTGCCCACAAGGAGGTCCACGTTTTCCCTCAGGATCAACTCTTTAGCCGCGCTCAAGCCAATATCCACCTTGAACTTGGTATCGCGGGTGGTAAATTCGATCTTCTTCCCCAAGACCCCCTTTTTGTTAATGTCCTTCAAGGCCAGTTTGAAGCCATTGAGGGCTTCTTTACAGTACATAGCCGCCGGTCCGCTATAGCAATCTATGACTCCCACTTTGATATTTTTTGCTCCGGCTTGAGCAGGGATAAAGATGAGTGATAAGGCTAGTAGGCACCCTATTAAAGGGGCACTTCTCATAAAGTAATTCCTGATTCCCATAATGACCCTCCTTTCATTTAAAAGGTTGAGAAAGTGATTGGTTTGACAAAATAGGATTTCCTGAAGTGACTCTATGAGGGCCCGATCTATTCAGGCCGCTGCATTCAAAAGGTCCATTTTGGAAGAATACCTTCCATCTTGGAGATTAGGTATGTTAGTAGACTATTAGATTAAGGTTTCTTCGGGCGGTAGTATAATAGATAAAAGGATTTTGGGTGTCAATATGAATGATTGAAAACTCTTTCCCCCCGCAAGAATAGACACGAAAGCGAGCAGAACCATTGACAAGGGATTTAAAGGTGGTTCTGATAAGACCTGAGTTTGGAGCTGCGGAGCAGGATTTGATCGTTTTGAAAGTATTTGGAAAGAGATGACAGAAGATTTTAAGGTCCCTGCCGGAGAGATACACCGAAGAAAAGCCGCCATACAGAGAGAACTTCAGGGAAGTGGTATGGATGGTCTCTTTATTGTACAGCGCGTGGATCTCTTCTATTTTTCCGGAACGGCCCAGAACGGGTTCCTCTATATGCCTGCTGAAGGGGGACCCCTTTTGTGCATTAAAAAATATATGCCGAGGGCTCAGAAAGAGTCCCCTTTAGAGAATATTGTCGAAGTGGGATCGATCAACGAGGTTCCAGGTCTCATTTCGGACTTCTTCGGGAAACTGCCACAAACCCTCGGTTTTGAGCTTGATGTGGTGCCCGTGAGGGACTTCAATTTTTACCGCCGTCTTTTTCCCGTGAAGGATTACCTGGATGGAACCCCTCTCATCCACAAGATCCGAATGATCAAATCCCCCTGGGAAATTGAGCAGATGGACAGAACGGCACAGCTCAGCCAGAAGACATTTGAATATATGAGAACGACCATTCGTCCAGGTTTTACGGAGATGGAATTTGCGGGCATGTTTGAAACGTTTGCCCGTAAACTTGGGCACGGCGCAAAGATGAGGGTGAGGGATTATCAGACAGAGGGCTATTCCTGGCACATTTTGAGCGGGAAAAGCGGTGGCACGGTCGGGCTTCTGGACTCTCCTGCCAGCGGTGAGGGAACCTCAGCTGCTTTTCCCTGTGGAGCTGGAAATAAACCTCTGGCAGCCCAAGAGCCGATCATGATTGACTTCACCTCTGTCTTGAACGGCTACCATCTAGACGAGACGAGGATGTTTGCCATCGACGCCATGCCCGATAGGGCGATGAGCGCCTCTCAAGCGACTATCCATATTCACAATGCAGTTTTGGAAGAGGTCAAGCCAGGAATTACGGTGGGTGAACTGTTTGAGATCTCTGCCTCTGAGGCCAAATCATTGGGGTGTGAGGAGCAATACCTGGGCCCCCCTGGTTACAAAGTAACCTTTATAGGCCATGGCCTGGGGCTTGAACTGATAGAGCCGCCTATCATCGCTAAAGGCAGGGAGGATCCCCTGGTACCTGGGATGACCCTCGCCCTGGAGCCCAAGATGGTCTTTCAAAATGAATTTGCCGCAGGGATCGAGAGCGTCCTCCTGGTCACGGACTCAGGGTGTCGCTTGATAAGTAAGGTTCCTGTGGAGATCTTTATCTGTTGAATCTGTTGAATTGGTGGGGTGCCTGCACGCCACCTGCTCACCATTGCTCTCGCGCAGGCGAGGCGGGCATGGAGGGACTTACAAGGCCTTCAGGATATCTCGAAGCTCACTTTTTATCTCCTTCAGGAGCTCTTTTTCCACAGGGGGCGGGTTTGACCTGTTCTCTTTTAGCTTCCTTCTGGCCCCTTCTATGGTAAGCCTCTCTTCATAAAGGAGCTTTTTTATCTTAAAGATCGTTTCCAGGTCCTTTTTTTGATATGTCCTCTGGTTGGAGTCGGCCCGGTTGGGCCGGATTTGGGGAAATTCGCTCTCCCAATATCGGAGTACATAGGGTCGAACCCCTATAATACGACTCACCTCACCTATTCTAAAATACTTCTTATCGTCAGGGATCTCCATAACCACCTCAACCCTCCCTTAATCGACCACCGGTCCTTTGCCTTATCTGATTGATGATGGTCTCATTCAAACGGTTGATTTCCTGTCCATCCAAAGTGCCCTCTTTCGACCTGTAGCAGACTCTGAAAGTAAGGGCCTTTTCAGAAGGGTCGATCTTCCCTCCTTCATAAAAGTCATAAAGGTCTACAGCCTCGATGAGTTCTCCTCCCTCACTCTCTATAATTTCCTGTACCTCAGCACTTGCCACGCCTCGGCGCACGATCAACGAAATATCCCTGAAAACCGCCGGGAACCTGGCATAGGGTTCAAATGCCTTTCTATCAGGCATCCGCTCCAAAAGGGTTTCTATATCCACTTCAAACACATAGGCTACCACCGATTCCAAATCATAGCTTTTCATAACTTTGGGCAGAATTTGGCCCACATGTCCTATAACGGCATCTGAGAAGTGAATCTGGGATGAAACCTCAGGATGATAGTGGGGTGGAATGTTGTCCCTTTTGAACAGAAATCCATCCAGTCCCAGGGCGGTCAAAAAGGCCTGAGCAGCCCCTTTAATGTCATAAAAATCCACCTCTCGCTCCCCACGAAACCAGGTCTTTTGATCCGATAAACCGGTCATGATGGCTCCCAGGACAGGCTCTTCTCGGGGCAGTTCCTCTTTTTCATTATGAATGAATACCTTGCCCCACTCAAAGAGCTTCAGGTCTTTCTCCCCATGAAGGATATTGGTTCGAATGGCATCCAGAAGCCCTGGCACAAGGGAAGTTCTCATCACGGACTGATCCACACTCAGAGGATTTAGCAATTTTACAAAAGATTGGAGGGGGCTATCCTCTCCTGCGCCCAAAAACGCCGCCGAATCTGGGGAGATGAAACTGTACGTGATAATCTCGGTAAAACCAAGGCCTACCATGATCTTGCGCATCTTGTCACCCAGTACAAGCCCGGACAAATCCCCCTCATCAGAAGGCCTTATATGAGGCGACGTCACGAGAATCCTGTCGTATCCCTCCAGCCTGGCCACCTCCTCCATAAGGTCTACTTCTCGTTTGATATCAACGCGATACGGGGGCGGTGTGACTCGGATCAGATTCGGCTCCACCGTTTCTACGTGCAACTCTAGGGCCCTCAGATATTTGGCTATGGTGTCCTGGGAAAGGGCGGTCCCTAAGAAATCATTTGTCTTGTCAATCCTCAGATCAATGACCGGCGGGCTGAAAGGTTCTGGATAATTATCGATGAGTCCTTTGATAATCTCACCACCGGCCAATTGGTGAATGAGCATCAGGGCCCTTCTCAAGGCGGTAATCACGCCCTCAATGTCTATTCCCCGTTCAAATCGGTAGGAAGCCTCTGTGGAGAGACCCAGTTTTTTCGAGCCTCTGCGTATGGTTATGGGATCGAAATAGGCGCTCTCCACCAGCACATTTGTAGAACCGGCAAAAATCTCTGAGTTAAGACCACCCATGATGCCTGCCACGGCCACGGACCTCCCTCCATCACAGATCATCAGGATTTCCCTGTCAAGGGTGTGAGACTGCCCATCCAGGGTGCTGAATATCTCGCCATCCTCCGCCCTTTTCACCACGATCCTGTTCTCTCTGAGCCGATCATAATCAAAGGCGTGTAGGGGTTGACCCACCTCCAAGAGCACATAATTTGTCACATCCACCACATTGTTGATGCTTCTCACGCCCGAGGCGTGGAGACGGTATCGCATCCAGAAAGGGGATGGCCGCAGTTCAACGCCCTGGATCATCCCTGCTGCATATCGGGGGCACCCTTCAGGATCAACTATGGTAACATGGGTAAGATCCTCAATAGGCGTGTTACCTTTTACTATCTTAATCTCAGGATGTCTCAGTTTCTGACCCGTTAGTGCTGCAATTTCTCTGGCAATGCCCATGACGCAGGCGCAGTCGGGTCGGTTGGGCGTAATGCTGATATCAAAAACCCAATCCTCCAAAGGGACGACCTCAGGGACTTTTGCTCCGGGTGAGAGGTCAGTGGGTAAAATCATGATGCCCGTGTGGTCATCAGTAAGGCCCAACTCATCTTCTGCCAGAAGCATACCCACAGAGCGTTCCCCCCTTATTTGGCTTTCTTCAACAATCATTCCTCCAGGCAATTGGGTGCCTGGAAGGGCCATGGGGACCATTGCGCCTGCCGTGAGGTTGGGTGCACTGCAGACCACGGGTACTTCTCCATCACCCGTATCCATGTGACAGATAAAGAGTCGATCTGCACCTGGATGGCGCTTTATGGATAATATTTTTGCCACCAGGATATCTTGAAGGGACTGGCCCAGGGGCTCCAGAGCTTCCACTTCCAGACCAGACATGGTCAGGCGTTCAGCCAGATCCTTAGCCGGTATTTTAATGTCCACATACTCTTTCAGCCAGTTTAGACTTACGCGCATAGAGACTGAGCTCCGTTTTGCTCCGAAATTGGGCCATTGGAGCGATGGAGTGATGGCGTGTTGGTTTTAGAGTAAATTCCTAATGCTGATTTATATAAACCCTTCATTTCAGCGCTTATCCCCACTATTCCAGCATGCCATGGGGCAGGGTTGTCGTCCGTTGGAAAAGAATGCAACGAACGACGGAGATCAAACTAGAACTGTCTTAAAAACCGCATATCGTTCTTAAAGAAGAGTTGAATATCATCAATACCATATTTGAGCATGGCGATTCTCTCAATCCCCATCCCAAAGGCAAAACCTGAGTATATCTCCGCATCGTAATCCACAAACCGATAAACCTCTGGATCCACCATACCCGACCCCAAGATCTCCAGCCAACCGGTATGTGAGCAGGTCCGACAGCCCTCCCCTCCGCATATGACACATTGGATGTCCACTTCTGCGCTCGGTTCAGTAAAAGGGAAAAAGCTAGGCCTGAAACGGAGCGCTGTATCTCGACCAAAATACTGATGGACAAAGCTGGTGAGTGTACCCTTCAGGTCACCAAAGGTCACGCCCTTGTCCACCAGTAGTCCTTCCACCTGGTGAAACATGGGCGTATGGGACACGTCAGAATCTCTCCTGTACACCTTGCCCGGGGCAATCACGCTCACAGGAGGGGACTGCTTTTCCATGACCCGGACCTGCATAGGCGATGTGTGGGTCCTAAGGACCACGTTGTCAGAAATGTAGAAGGTATCCTGCATGTCCCTAGCCGGATGATTGCGTGGGATATTAAGGGCCTCGAAATTGTAATAGTCCAATTCCACGTTGGGGCCCTTGACGATCCTGAATCCCATCCGCAAAAATATATTGCAGATCTCTTTAGCCACCTGGGTGATGGGATGGAGATGTCCTATGTCAGGTTCTCGGCCCGGGAGCGTGATATCCAGAAGGGATGATTCTTTCGCCTTATCAGACTCCATCCTGTCCCGCGCCTCTTCATAGAGTCTGAATAAATTGGCCTTTATACGGTTTGCCAGCTGGCCCACTTCGGGCCTTTCCTCTGCAGGCAAGTCCTTCAATTGCTTCATTCCCGTGACAATGGGGCTCTTTTTCCCAAGATAGGCGATTCGGAATTTCTCCAAACCGGATTGATCTCGCAGGGTCTCAATTTCTTTGAGCGCCCTTTTTTCCATTTCAAGAAGCTTTTCTCTCATCTGAAAACAACTTCTCCTATCTTGGAAAAGACCCCTTGATATTTAGGCCCCGCCTGCAATGCCAAACGGGGCCGGATAATGAAGCCATATTTTAGTCCGCTACACCAGTTCTATTTGACCATGTCGGCCACTTGGGCGAAGGCCGTAGGATCATTCACTGCCATCTCAGCGAGAATCTTCCTATCCAAATCAATTCCCGCTTTATGGAGTCCCCCCATAAGTTGGCTGTAAGAGAGCCCGTTCTCTCGGGCGGCCGCATTAATGCGTATGATCCAGAGTCTTCGAAAGTCCCTTTTCCTGGCCCTCCGATCCCGATAGGCGTACGTCCTCGCCCTGTTCACAGATATGGATGCCGTCTTGAAGAGTCTACTTTGACCCCCTCTGTAACCTTTTGCAGCTTTCAGTACTTTCTTTCTTCTCTGTCTCGCTTTAGAGCCTCTTTTTACCCTTGGCATAATTGAACCTCATTTAAGAATTTCTGCAATAAGCCCTCGTAAAGAACAATGTTCAAGGACTCAGTTATCACGGATCGGACTTGGAGGCCTTTTACCGATAAGGAATCAGTCTTGTGATGTTTTGCCTGTTTGATGAATGGACGAGACCAGATTTGCGTAGGTTACGCTTTCTTTTGGTACTCTTCTTGGTAAGTATGTGATTGGCAAAGGCCTTATTCCGCACAATCTTCCCTGAACCCGTGGTCTTGAATCTCTTGGCTGCTCCACGGTTTGTTTTTATTTTTGGCATTTTCAATCCTCCATCTCTTCCAGGAAACCATTTGGTTTCTGCTTGTAGTCACCAGTAGTGGCCATCTACTTAGGGGGTGTCTGTTCAACACCCCTTGGGGCACCATGACGTGAAAAACGCCGATCCCACAGTCTGAATATGACGGGGTGGCTAGAGCATATTATTTCTCTATAGATAGGTAAAATCTGTGATGACGGGTCTACTTGGGGACAATAAACATGGATAGGTTCCGTCCTTCTTCTCTGGGAGGTTGCTCCACCGTCCCCATATCCATGACTTCCTCAGCAACCCTCTGAAGAAGCTCTCTGCCCACATCCTTGTAGGCGAGTTCCCGGCCCCGAAAGATCACGGTGACCTTAACCCTGTTTTTCTTGTTCAGAAACTTTTTAAGGTTGCGAATCTTGAATCCCAAATCATGTTCCTCAGTATGTGGTCTGAGTTTAATCTCTTTGACCTGAAAGGCTTTTCCCTTCTTTCGAGCCCCCTGTTCTTTCTTGCTGGATTGGTATTTAAATTTACCATAATCCATGATCCTGCAAACTGGAGGGTCTGAATTGGGTGCAACCTCTACAAGATCCAGCCCTTCCTGACTTGCAGCTTCCAGGGCCTCTTGAATGCTCAGAATCCCAAGCTGACCTCCGTCCACGGCAATCAACCGCACCGTCTTGGCATGGATCCGACGATTTACCCTGATAGCATCTGTCTTCTTAACTATAGCCACTACCTCCTTTGTTTACTTTCTTCATCAATGAATGCAGTAAATTCATCTCCAGTCATAAACGGAAGATTTTTACCGCTCCTCAGTCTAGGCGTGACACCCCCTTTATCAGATTCCTTATCACCAATGATTAACATATAAGGAATCTTCTGGAGCTGCGCCTCCCTGACCTTTAAGCTCAACTTCTCATTCCGAAAATCTGCCTCCGCCCTTATACCCGCATCAAGCAAGGACTTCAACACCTTTTCACCATGTGGTATGTTTCTGTCCGTTACTGTGAGGACATTCGCTTGCACAGGGGAAAGCCATGTGGGGAAGCCACCACCGTAATGTTCTATGAGTACACCAATGAATCTCTCAAGGGCACCCAGAATCACTCGATGGATCATAACCGGTCGATGTTTCTGCCCGTCCTTCTCTATATAAAACAGATCAAATCTTTCTGGCAACGTAAAATCACACTGCACTGTAGCACACTGCCACTTTCTCTCTAGGGCATCTTTGAGCTTCACATCGATCTTGGGACCATAAAAGGCACCATCTCCCTCATTAATCTGGTAGGGCAAATCATTGTCATCCATCGCCTTCATCAGGGCCGTAGTGGCCCGTTCCCAGTCTTCATCTGACCCAATCGACTTCTCCGGTCGTGTACTCACTTCAAGTTCATAGTCGAACTTAAAGACGCCCATGACATCCTTTACAAAAGCAAGAACACCTTTTATCTCCCCGTCCAACTGTTCCGGAGTACAGATGATGTGGGCATCGTCCTGTGTAAACTCCCTCACCCTCAGAAGGCCATGTAATACGCCGGAGCGTTCATGTCGATGAACCAAGCCCAGTTCGAAATATCTCTTAGGCAGATCCCTATAGCTTCTGATTTTAGAGTTGTAAATGAGCATGTGGGCCAAGCAGTTCATCGGTTTGATACCGTAGGATTGTTCGTCGATCTCAGTAAAATACATGTTCTCACGGTAGTTTTCAAAATGCCCTGACCTCTTCCATAACTCTGTCTTGAGAAGCTGAGGGCCTTTCACCATCTCGTAGCCACGCTTCAGATGCTCATGGATCTCAAACTCCTCCAGAATATGCCGTAGCATATATCCTTTGGGATGCCAAACTATCAAACCGGCCCCTATCTCCTCATAGGTACTAAAAAGGCCGAGTTCTTTTCCCAGTCTAACATGATCTCGCCTCTTGGCCTCCTCCAGTTTGTGGAGATATTTCTTCAGTGCCTTCTGTTCTGCAAAGGCCACACCATATATTCGGCTCAACATGGCCCTGTGCTCATCCCCACGCCAATAAGCTCCGGCCACTTTTGTCAGTCGAAAGGCCCTTATTTTTCCAGTAGAAGGAAGGTGGGGTCCACGACATAGGTCAGTAAAGCTCCCCTGCTTATAAAGGGAAACCCTTTCCTCACCCAGGTCTTCAATAATTTCCACCTTATAATCTTCCCCTTCGTCTCTAAACAGTGCAATCGCTTCTTCGCTTCTCATTTCACTTCTCTCGAAGGGGAGATCTGCCTTGACGATCTCTTTCATCTTTTCTTCGATCTTT
>JASFEQ010000101.1:0-12008 GCA_050124735.1 Desulfobacteraceae bacterium
GACAAAAGTGGTTCCTCGGGGGGCATTTCCGAACCGGGTCCTGCCCTCTCTTCAAGTTCCCAGTCCAATCCTGGGTCTGAGAGGTGCCCCGCCGAGCCACTTTTGTCAGGCAGAGCGGCCAACTTTTTTTCAAGGGTATGGATTTTCTTAAGGAGTTCATCAAAGGAGAGAACGTCTCCCAGGCGACACAGTTTGATCATTATGGCCTCCAAAACTAGCCTGGGATGTGAACTCAATTTCAGATCTGGCTCGCGAACGATCAGCAGGTTTAATGCTTGTTGGAGTTTTTCCAAGCCTCCCATCCGGGCCTGGCGATCGATCTCTTCCCTGTCCCTATCGGTCAAATCTATCAAGTCATTTTTAGGGGAAACCAGGCTGACGAGGAGATTCCTGAACTGATCCATGAGGACTCTGTAGAATTCCTTTATGTCATAGCCGTATGTATAAATCCTATCCACAATCTCCATACATCTTTCGGCCGAGCCTTGAAGGATTGCCTGAGAGGCCTCAAATATAAGTTCCCTGTCAATGATACCCAAAATATCCGAGATATGCTTGTCCTCAACTTTGGGCCCGGTAAAAGATACGACCTGATCCAACAAGCTCTCAGCATCTCGCATACTTCCTTCCGCCTCTCTCGCGATAAGGCTCAGAGCGACCCTACTTATCTCAAGCCCTTCTTCCGTTGCTATTTTTTCAAGTTGTTTGACAATTTCGCCCAGCGGTATCCGTTTGAAATCGAATCTCTGACACCGGGAAAGAATGGTGACTGGAACCTTATGGGGTTCGGTCGTGGCAAAAACGAATTTCACATGGGCTGGCGGCTCCTCAAGGGTCTTGAGAAGGGCGTTAAAGGCTGGCAAAGTCAGCATATGCACTTCATCAATAATGTAGATACGGAACTGGTTTGACGCTGGCATGTACTTGATGTTTTCCCTGAGCTCTCTGATTTCGTCAATGCCACGATTTGATGCACCATCAATTTCCTGAACATCTACGGAAGAACCATTTGTAATCTCTAAGCATGAATGACATCTGTTACATGGAACGCCTGGTTGGCCTTTATCACAGTTGATGGCCTTGGCCAAGATCCGGGCCACAGAGGTTTTCCCCACCCCTCTCGCACCACTGAAGAGATAGGCATGAGCCAGCCTGTCCTTTTTTATGGCATTCATTAGAGTCTGCGTAATATGTTCTTGGCCAATGACCTCCTCAAAGACTTGAGGACGCCATTTTCTGGCTAAGACCTCGTAGGACATGGAAAAACCCTTTCACATGGAGTCATGGAGCACTGGAGCATTGGAGTAATGAAATAAGAAGGTTTGAGGCCAGTTCAGTCAGCACTTCAACACTCCACGACTCCAGTACTCCTCTTGGTAATCTGTATGGCGGATCCGCCGTGTTGCAAGGCAAAATGGCGAGATCTCGCCATTTTGCTACTCAAAATTTGGCGGAGAGAGAGGGATTCGAACCCTCGGTACCACTTTTTGAGTGGTACACGCGATTTCCAGTCGCGCTCCTTCAGCCAGCTCGGACATCTCTCCGCGATTCCTCGCTAAAATTTTCTTCTGGGAAAATTTTAGATAACGCCCCTGTTCCCAGGCGCTCTTCTAGGCCTCCTGAAGGCATTCGGGAGGCACTTTATAAAATCCTGCGAGGGATTTTATTGGCGGAGAGGGTGGGATTCGAACCCACGTGCCCCGCTTTTAACGGGACAAGTCGATTTCGAGTCGACCCCGTTACGACCACTTCGGTACCTCTCCGCGATTTCGTATCCTTTGCCCTTCGAACACGGAAAAAATCCTGCATTATCTTGCCACATTCCTTTTCCATGATGCCAGGGATAACTTCAATTCTGTGATTTAAACGGTCGTCTCCCAGGAGATCAAAAAAGGAGCTGGCAGCGCCACATTTGGGATCATGGGCACCAAAAACCAACCGGGATATTCTAGCGTTGAGGGCAGCACCCATGCACATAAGACAGGGCTCAATGGTGACCACAAGGGTTGCACCGGTGATCCGGTAGTTCTCGTAAAGGGTCCCAGCCTCTCTCAAGACCAATACCTCTGCATGGGCTGTGGGGTCATTGAGGGCTATGGGTTGGTTATGAGCCTTTGCAACAATACGGCCTTCAGGTCCGGCTAAAACGGCGCCCACTGGGACCTCTCCCTCGGCAAACCCCTTTTCCGCCTCTCGGAGGGCCGTTGTCATTAAATGGTAAAAAAGGTCATTCATGACCAAAAATTCTTACCATCTTTGTATTTCTCCGTCAACGGGAGTTTTGATGATCACCCGGATCTCCTGGCCTTGCAGAAACCCGAATTCCCAAGGATTTCAAGCCATTCCAATTCTGACATGGATTTACAGTTCAGGTTTTCTCTGGTAGTATAAGGCTAATCGAGTCAAAACTCGATCAGGCGTTATTCGTTAATCGTTATGGATCATATGCTTTTGAAGGCCAGATACCTCAGGTGATATCTCATCTCTTGTAGAGATATTAATCCGCCTTCGGCGGATAAGGATGGCGATTATCGGGGCTCGAATAACGAATAACAAATACTTGATCCGTGAAATCCGTCGCAGACGGTTATTTCAGGGGGCAAAAGCAGCTTCCTAGGGAGATTAGGATGAAGTGGCATGTATTGGACAACAAGCAGAAGATATTGAGGATCCTTCAGAAATCAGTTTCCAATAAAACGGAAATCAAAGTTCGTGTTAGAGGAGCAAAGAATCCATTTACCTCTAAATTGCTGAAGATTGTGGAAGCTGGGACGCTTTTAGAGCTAGAGAATTTAGAGATTGACACAGAATTGCAATTGATCATTGAAAAGCTAAATCCTGCTAAAGGGGATGACCTCATCCAGTCTTTTCCCGATGTGATCATGGAGTTCCTGGTTAATGAAAACTTGTGTCAGTGCTCCGTGAGAAATAGTGGTGTGAGCAATATTCCACCCCACTTTGGGTTCATCATGAGCTTCCCGGAAAAGCTTGAGATCCAAGAGAAACGAAGAGAAAAAAGGACTCGGTACGAAGAGCCGAAGATGGTCTCTGTTGAATTGAGACTGCCAACAGGCGGAGGGAAAGGTCAAAAATACACTCTAAATGTTTTTGACCGCTCAAAGCGTGGGTTTGGCCTGCTGGTTCAGAAAAAGGATTTTGGCCTGCTCAAGATCCTGAATCGAGGTGATAAGCTGCAAAACATGACTTTTTATTCTGAATCGCTCATGGTGAGAATGGATGCTGTGGTAAGACATAAGACGAGAATAGAGGAGGGGAAATATCAGGGCTGTTACATCGTAGGGATCGAACTGCGCAAGAGCCTTAAAGGTTGAGAACCGATGATACATGAGCTTGAAGAAATCAGCGAGCAGGACATAAAGCGAGAAAAGGAGAAGGCCCGTCGCCTCAGGCAATCTGGCTGGTGGATGAGGAAGATCCAAAAAGGAGAATGCTATTATTGTCATGGTAAGGTGGGCAGGAACAGCCTTACCATGGATCATGTGCTTCCCCTCAGCCGAGGCGGAAAGAGCCGGAAAGGAAATATCGTCCCTGCCTGCAAGCAATGCAATAGCAAAAAGAAGTACCTGTTACCTATCGAATGGGAAGAATATCTGAAATCGTTATCGCGGAGGCCCAGCCTTTAAAATGGTCCTTTGGTTTTGCTCACCTTGACCTCTGTCCCAATAATCTCTTCTGAAGGCAATCCCACACACTGAGTGGCCCGGCCCAGGTTAACTGCAATTTCCAGCCAATCGGAACTGTTAATGAGCGCCAAGGGCTCACCCTCTTGCGCGTCAGCGTAAATGGGACGAAGTCTCTTAATGGTTAGATCCCCCACCTCAATCACCGGCTCGAAGGATTCAAGAAAAGACTCCAAGTCTCTGCGATGGATATTTGAAATAAGGTTGCCAAAGTTATCCACGCGTGTGATCTGTCCGTACAGTACCCCTCCCCCTTTTTGGGGTTTGGGGAAATGCAATTTGACCGGATTGCTCAGCTGGGAGCCCATCCGCTTTAGGGAAACCCCCTGTGAAAGGTGGGCGGCTACAGGTGCGAAGACCTCCCGTCCATGAAAAGTATGGCTGATTGAAGGCAGGAAATACCTGCTTTCACTGAGATGAATCATCCTCGTCCTTTCATCGTCCTCTATGATGGGCCAGAAGATACCGTTATCAGGTCCAACGAAGAAATGTCCGCCTGCTTCCATTCCCATGAGGCGCCTTCCGCTCCCAACACCAGGGTCCACAACGGCCACATGCACAGTTCCTTTGGGAAAAAAGGGGAAGGTCTCATGAACAAGGCCCGCGGCTTGAATAATGGAGCCAGCTCTGATCTGATGGCTTATGTCCACAACCTGGGCCTCTGGATTAATGGTGAGGATGACACCCTTCATCATCGCCACGTAGGGATCGCTGAGGCCGAAATCCGTCGTCAGGGTAATAATGCCAGAGGCATTCATGGCCAATTCCTCAGAAGTTTTGGAACAATGTCACCCGCTTTACCCAGGAGGCTAAAATCCATGAAATGGGAATGAGGGGTCTTCTCCAGATTGATTTCCGCCAACGTGGCCCCTCCCGTCTTGGCCTCCAAGGCCAGAGATGCAGCAGGCTGAACGAACGCTGATGTTCCAATGACCAACATGACTTGGCTGTCCCTAGATGCCGTAATGGCCTGACGGAGAAGGGTCCCGTCCAAGGCCTCTCCAAACCAGACCACATGGGGACGCAGCAGACCACCGCATTCTTGACATTTTGGCAAAGGGGCCAAGTGTGACGAACGATCTGTAGTCATTTTTTGGCAGGCGGTGCAACGGACCTTCCAAAGGTTTCCGTGAATTTCCAGCACGTTTTTACTCCCTGCGAGAAGATGAAGCCCGTCCACGTTCTGCGTTATAAGGGTAAAATGAGGGACCTTTGACTCAAGATCTGCGAGGGCCTTATGGGCCGCATTATAGGTGACTTCGCTAAGAAGGCCCCGCCGCCAGTTGTAGAACTCCCAGACGAGTTCGGGATTCCTTGAAAAGGCCTCGGGCGTGGCAAGCTCAGTGGCACGGTGGTTCTGCCACAGGCCGTCCGCTCCCCTGAAGGTGGGTACACCGCTCTCGGCCGAGATCCCGGCCCCGGTGAGCACAGTAATCCTCTCGGCATCTTGGAGAATTTTCTTCAATGCCTCAATCTCATTTTCCACACAATCCAAGCTACTCAACAAACCACGCCAAGTCAAGGAGGCCTAGATAACAGGAATGTTCAAACGTGTTGACATGGCCTGTCTTTGCTATCGGATTCCTTTGCGAGGCCATCACCCTTTTCTCAAGGGGATATCTATTGCGATAGAAGGAGGTGGCTGAAAATTAGGGGTTTGACAAATCCATGGGAGATTCCAAGGGGCTCAGTGGAGCAAACCCCTAATTTTCAGCCACTGCAAAGCCCGGTGGAATCTTTTTTTGAGATATCCCCTTTTGAAAAGGCTCATGGCCTCACTCTAAAGACTGGGGAAGTGGGAAAGAGATTATATCCAAGCCTACACTTTTGAAAGTCACCAAGAAATCTCTGGGGTCGTGGGGAAATTGGATTTGATAAGGTATATTATTTGTGCTATCCCGATCCTGCATTTGACTTGCAAAATTCTCATCAGGTTATATAATCGCCAATCGGTTTTGGGAAAACAGATTTGCCGACCGGCAAGGTGGTTTTTTCGGCCGATCCGGTCAAAGAAAAGTTTCAGAGATGAAACTGCAACTATTTCAGGAAAGGAGATTGAAGATGAGTGCAAAATTGATTAAGGGCACCGAGATCCGAGAGGAAATCTTGGCAGAAATCAAGGCGGACGTGGAAAAAATAAAGGAAGAACATGGCGCTGTGCCCGGATTGGTCACGATCCTTGTGGGGGAGGATCCCGCCTCCATCTCCTATGTGACGGGTAAGATCAAAACAGCGAAAAGCCTGGGTTTCAAGGAGATACAGGATAGCCAAGCGGAGACCATTTCAGAAGAGGAACTATTGGGCCTGGTCGATAAGTACAATAAAGATGATTCCATACACGGGATCCTGGTGCAATTGCCGCTCCCAAAAAGCATTGATGAGAAGAAGATCCTCAATGCCATTGACCCGGACAAAGACGTGGACGGATTTCATCCGGTCAATGTGGGGCGGCTCATGATCGGAGGATCAGAGGTCAAGTTTCCACCATGTACACCTGCCGGGATCCAAGAGATGATTGTTCGCGCTGGCGTGGAGACGAGTGGGGCAGAAGTCGTGGTCGTGGGCCGATCCAATATCGTGGGCAAACCTATCGCCAACATGATGTTGCAGAAGGCGGATGGGGCTAACGCCACAGTCACAGTGGTTCACACGCGGACTAAGGATCTGGCTTTCCATTGCAAACGTGCGGATATCCTGATTGTGGCGGCGGGTGTTCCAGGTCTGGTCAAGCCGGAATGGATTAAACCGGGTGCATGTGTCATCGACGTGGGGGTTAATCGGGTTGGTGAAAAGATCAGTGAAAAGACGGGCAAGAAGGTGGCGATCCTAAAGGGAGATGTGGACTTCGATGCGGCCAAGGAGATCGCTGGTTCTATTACACCCGTGCCAGGTGGAGTGGGTCCCATGACGATCACCATGCTCATGAAAAACACGCTCAATTCCCTAAAATTCAGCCTGGGGATCGCCTGATATTTGCATCCATCTCACAATTGCACGCATAATGGGGGGTTGAGTCCTGCATGACCCAACCCCTCTCTCATCCCTGCCCACATTGCCCTCTTGAAGATTTTCTTTGACTTTGATTCTGTTTTTCTTTATGTCTTTATCGTTAATATACTTTCCTTCAGTTTTTTCGAATTATTCCTAATTTCCCCACACGAGGGCATTTGAGCGTATACAAGATTGGACCTCATTAAAAGAATTCTCTGAAACAGATGGATTTCAATATCCTATTTCAGATAACCAACGAAACGTCCGTAAATCCATTCTTCAAATTTTTCTAAATGAAATGTTCCGTCCAATAACTTGAGTATTGAAAGGGGGGATCAAAGCACCGTATTTTTTGAACCCATATTTGGCAAGAGGGGATAACGAGGCTTCACTAAGATGCGAACCTTAAACTAAAGGAGGGAAAAAAAATGAAAAATGACAAAATTCTCACCCTGGGAAGCGTCTTACTTCTGGCCTTTTTTTTTGTTGTGGGGGCAACGGGGCCCGTTGCCTATGGCGCGGAAAAGGTGAAGGTGGGTCTGCCCATTTCAATCACCGGTAAATACGACGTGCTGGGCACGAGAAACCTGCAGGGGGCCAGGTTATGGGCTGAATGGGCCAATGAGCAGGGTGGCATCTATGTGAAAGCGGCAGGGAAAAAACTTCCTGTGGAGGTGGTCTGGTATGATACCAAGAGTGACAAGGACACGACGATGAAGCTGACGGAAAAGCTGATCAATGAGGACAATGTCCATTTCCTCTTGGGACCTTACGGGAGCTCATTAACCCTTGCCTCGGCCGCCATCACGGAGAAATATGGCAAGTTGATGTTCTCCCATTCCGGGGCATCCGACAAGATATGGGCACAGGGGTACAAGTACGTCATAGGCGTACTCACCCCATCGTCTTATTACTATAAGAGCACCATGGAGATGCTGGCCGCTTTGCAACCTCCAACCAAGACCGTTGCCCTGATTACAGAAGATAATCCATTCAACCTATCCATTCGCAAAGGAATCAAAAAGTGGGCCAAGGAGTTGGGATTTAAGGTCGTCTTTGATGAGGTCTATCCTGCTCCGCCGACCGATCTCTCCCCTATTCTGAGCAAGGTGAGAAGAAAGGCCCCCGATGCCATTTTGGCCAGTTCCCATTTTAAGGATGGGGCCCTACTGGCCAGGCAAGCAGCTGAACTGAGGGTCAACCCGAAGTTCTTTGCCTTAGGTTCTGCACCTTCTACAACGGAGTGGTGGAACGCGGTGGGCCCCCAAGGGGCGCGTTATACGATCGCCACCTCCCAGTGGGAACCCATTGATGCCCCAGATCCAGCAAGATTCCAGAACTGGTTCGGTCCCAGGATGACCGGCAGCCAATTCAATCAATGGTATAAGAAACGCTGGGGGAAACCGACCGATTTTCGTGGCACCCAGGCCTTTGCCGCCGGCCTGGTCATACAGTGGGGGATTGAGAATGCGGGAAGTCTGGACACAGACAGGGTGAGGGCCGCCCTGAACAAGATGGATATCATGACCTTTTATGGCCGGTCCATGATCGATCCAGCCACCGCCATCCAGGTGGGCCACGGCATGGTGGCGGCCCAGTGGCAAGAGGGGAAAAAAGTTGTCGTAGGCCCTAAAGAACTTGCCGTGGCGGAAATTGTCTATCCCATACCAAGATAGAATCGTCGATCAAAGTAACAATGCAGAAGGAGGGAAGGCAATACCTTCCCTCCTCACTTTCTTGAACATGGGGATGTTCTGGTGATTGATATCATAGGATTCACTGAGACTACTGTTAACGGCCTTCTTATTGGGGGCGTATATGGCCTTGCCGCCCTGGGATTGAGCCTGATCTGGGGTGTGATGAAGGTGGTCAACCTGGCCCATGGGGTGTTTATTATGTTGGGGGCCTATCTGGGTTACGGCATGTACCACGTCTTAGGCTTTCATCCCCTCTTCGCCATGTTCTTAGCCATCCCCATAGGCGCCGGGATGGGTATCATCCTCTATCGTTACTTGATCAACCGGATCTTGGAGGTGGCCACCAACGAGCTGGAGCAGGAGATGATGTGTCTCCTTTTTACCTTTGGCATTTCTATGATTATTTATGGGGCAGCCCTGAATGTTTGGGGGTCAGACCTTAGGGGGGTTCCCACCCTCATGCCCACCATTTTCCTGGGGGACATCGCCATTCCCTCCTCACGCCTCATCGCGTTCCTCTCTGCGTTGGTCCTGGGTGGACTTCTATATTTCTTCCTTAAAAAGACCTTTATCGGGAAGGCCATAAGGGCAGTGACCCAGAATCGGGACTATGTGATGCTGGACGGCATTGACCCGGTCAAGATTTTCCAGATTTCCTTTAGCATTGGACTCTCCTATGCCCTGATGGCAGGCGTTGTCATATCTCTTACCTACCCAGTCACACCCATCATGGGCGTGTACTATCTCCTTAAATGTTTCACAGTTGTTGTACTAGGGGGTCTAGGGAATCCTTTTGGGGCTTTTTTGGGTGGGCTGATCCTGGGCTTGGCTGAAAGCTACACCTCCCTCTTTGCCAGTTATGCCCTATCTCCGGCCGTTGCCTTTATCACACTCCTTCTCATCCTCATATTCCGACCCGGAGGCATACTGGGGACATTGAGATAGAGATGAAACTCAAAAACAGAATAGGGTGGGGGTTGATTTTTCTGGGTTGTGTCTCTTTTTTCGCCTGGGCTCCCCATAGTGGTTTCAAAACCACTACATATTTTTTTCTGATGATCAAGTATATATGTCTGGCGATGAGCTTCAACCTCATTGCCGGATACGTGGGCTATATCAGCTTCGGTCACGTGGCCTTCTTCGGCATCGGGGGATACGTGACAGCAATCCTGGCCACCAAGACGGCACTTGGGGACTATGCCTATCTCTGTATGCTGCTGGGGGGCGTGGGAGCGGCAACAGCCGGATACTTTTTGGGTCGCGTCCTGATGAGACTGCGGGGCGCCTATTTTGCCATTGCCACCATTGCCCTTAATGAGGCCTTGAAGGTCATCATGTTCAATCTGCCAGAGGAGTTCAGTGGCGGGAGCTTCGGGATTCCGCTCCCGGCCATTCGCAATCCCATGTTGGCCTACCACCTCATGCTTCTGGTCACCTCGGGCGGGCTGATTACCATCTATTATCTAGTGCGCTCCAAATTCGGTGTGACCTTAAAGGCTATCCGGGAGGATGAGGACGCGGCCATGGCCATGGGGATCAACGCCCCAAAGTATAAGGCGTGGGCCTTTTCCCTGAGCACCTTCATGATGGGGCTGGCCGGGGCCATTGATCTTCAGTTTATCGGATATATCTACCCTGAGGCCTCTTTCTTTATTGAGACCAACGTGGAAGTGATTGCCATGACCATGCTGGGAGGGATTGGAACGACCGTGGGTCCGGTAATCGGGTCGATCATCCTCTTCATCGTTGCGGATTTTATCTGGGCACGCTGGCCTTTATCCCATTTGATTTTGCTCGGGTTTGTCTTGGGGATATTGGTGATGTTTATGCGGCGTGGAATCCTAGGATTGGCGGAAGACAAGATCCCAGCGCTACGAGGTAAGATCAAATAACCGGGGAATTTGGCGCCTTTTTGTGCGCCACTCCAGCTCTCCATATCTCCAATACTTCAAATAGCAGTGCAGCTCCCGGTCCTCACCAATTAATCCAAGGCGTGACCACCTCTCGGAGATTTATCTCCTCCGTGGTCCCTTCAAATGTCACGCGTCCAAATTCTAGCACATAGACATAGTCCGTAATCCTAAGGGCCTTTTTCACATTCTGCTCTACCATCAGGAGGGTCCGTTTTTCTTTTCTTAACTTCTCCACCTCCTCAAAGATGAGGTTGCTCACCATGGGTGCCAGGCCGGCCGTCGGCTCATCAAAAAGTATGATTTCAGGATCAATCATGAGTGCCTTACCGATCTCCAGCATTCTTTGCTCACCGCCGCTGAGATTGCCTGCATAGACCGTGCGCCTGTCCTGCAGTACTGGATATTTGTTGTAAATTCCGTCAATGCTTTGTTTGACCCGGCGCTTGTCCTTTTTGAAAAGCCAGGCGCCCAGTTCCAGGTTTTCCTCCGCAGTCAGAAAAGGGAAGATGCCGCGGTCTTGCATAATAAAGACGATGCCTTCCAATGGCATGGAGAAAGGGTCCTGCCCCGTAATGTTCTTTCCGTCCAACATGACCTTTCCATCCATGGGCTTGAGAAAGCCAAAGATGGTCTTCAAGACCGTGGATTTTCCTGCGCCGTTGGGGCCGATGATGGTGGTTATTTTCTCCTCACGGGCCTGCATGGTCACATCCAGGAGCACCATGATATCCTGATAGTAACCCACCGTGACATTTTGCATCTGCACAAGCAACGGACTTACTCCCCCAGATAGGCCTCAATGACCTTTTCATCGGTCAGCACACTCTGCGTGGGCCCTTCCGACAGTTTTTCGCCAAAGTTGAGCACCACCGCCTGGGTGCACAGGTCAGAAATGGAGCGCATGTCATGGCTCACGATAATAAAGGTCTTTCCCCTGCCATTGAGTTCCTTGATGTTGTCGATGAGCTGGGCCTTGATCTCGGGATGCACGCCTGCAAATGGCTCATCCATCAGGACCAGTTGCGGGTCTGTGACCAGGGAGCGGGCAAATTCAAGGAGCTTCTGCTGTCCGCCGGACAGCTCTAGGGCGTACTGGTCCTTTTTGCCAGCAAGACCCACAAAGTCCAGGAGCTCGAAGATCCTGGTCTTGAGCCTGGTGGAACTCTCTTTGAGAAAGACGGTGGGGGCCACCATGTTCTCGAGAACAGACATGCGGCGAAAGACCCGCGCAATTTGAAAGGTTCGGGAAATCCCCAATTGCGCTATGTCATAGATGGGCAGGTCGTTCAGCCTGGTGCCCGCAAAGCGGATCTCTCCCGCCTCAGGCTTGTAAACCCCGTTGATCACGTTGATCAGGGTGGTCTTTCCCGCCCCATTGGGCCCTATGAGCCCAAAGATGCTCTTCTCCGGAACAGAGAATGAGACACCGTTTAAGGCAAGTACCCCGGCAAAAGATTTTTTAATATCCACGATATTGACAATCGCATTTTCTGCCATGTTTCCACTCATACAAGAAAAAAGGCTATCCGTCAAATCATGAGAACAGGGCCAGATCAAAACTGTCATCCTATGCCATGGGCGGGGCGGCCCAAGGGCACTTAGAGTGTCATTATCTAGGGGAAGGCCCCTTTGCTTTCCAATGGAATTGTGCTAAGAAAAACCCTCACAAAGGATTGCAGCGATCTCTCTCTAGACGTAAACATTCA
>JASFEQ010000102.1:0-11881 GCA_050124735.1 Desulfobacteraceae bacterium
ATTCCAGATACTGCAATTTATCTAGATTGAAGCTTATGGCAGAAATCTACACTTCTTGGGATTTTAGATCAGACACAATATATAGTGGTTCTGTAAAATTGAACCCCGCTGTGAGATTTTTGGCCGCCTTTGATCCAAGAATCAGGGTTCCCAAGTCTGAATCTCTTCAAGAGTTTTTTGATATTTTGCAGCGAGTGGTCCACCTAGTGAAACCGCCTTGCGGACCGTTTCCAAGGCCTCCTGCTTTTTCCCCTGCTCCAAAAGTATTTGGGCCAAGTTGTTAAACGCTGTGCCATCCGTTGGAAAAAGACGAGTTGCCTCACGGAAAGCCCTCTCTGCGGATTTGAGATCGCCCAGCGCATAGTAGCTATTGCCTAAACCGATGCGGGCGTAAAGGTTTTTAGGCCAGCGCGCCACAGCCGATTTATATCCTTCCACCGCCGCACTCCATTGGCGAGCTTTTTCAAGGCCCAATACTGACAAAATATACTCTCGTTCTTTTGCAGTAGTAGGTATACTAGCTGGTGGCAATACTAAAAGTCCCCAATAGTCACTTCGAGCCCAAGTATTTTCAAATGCTCTAAGAGAAATTGCCTTTCTCGGTGTCACTCCAGAATGTAGAATCACAATTCCTTGGGGGAGATCATACCCAACTACTACAGCATAATGCCAAACAGGATACCATGAAAGACCGAGATTCTGAAGGACGATGACTGGATGTCCTGCGGCTACTTCTGTAAGCATCTCACTAAGGCTTGAAATCGGATATGCGATTCTACTGTGCCGTCGGGCTGCTCCGATTAGTGAGGACTGGAGACTCCCTTTGTGTGAGGGTGTGAACACCTCTGGAACTAATGTGTCGGGGTCCACATTAATTCCACTCCATTCTAGAACCATGGCAAGTGCGGCAGGTCCACACTGGTAGGCTTTTTGGGGATAAAACGGTACTGAATCCAGCTCATATCGAGCTGTTAAATTCTCAGTCAGCTGCGTACTGATTCGGGGAGGGACACTACTGCACCCCATTAGCAAATTAATGGCAAACAGGAACAGAAAAGTCCCAATAATACGGGGCACGCTGAGGCCCAGCTTGTTAAATTTGTTACTTTTTAACAAAGGGAAAAATATCAGTATAACCCATGAGATCGGTGAAAAGGAGAACCAAAAAGACAATAAGTGCGACAATTAATACAGTTTCAAGAGTTGAGCCTCCCGCGGGGAGCTGATCTATTTGATCGGCGAGACTAATTATTTCGGCGTTAGAAAGAGTGTCGATTCGAGCTTTTGCCTCGAGCGGGTTAATGCCTTGAGCAATGAACGCCCCCTTAACATCTTCACGAGCCAATATACTATTAACATGGTCGCGAGCTTCCTGTGCACGGCCTAGGTCTATCATAGTTTCCGTCCCAATCATTGCGGCCAAAGCAGGACGATATGGTACTGATAATAGTAGAATGGATACCGCTAACAAAACGCTAATCGCTTTAGCGTTTTTTCGTATCGAGCACATACGCTACCCCCTTGAATTATTTATATTTACGATTGAAATAGAGTTCATTTTGTGTTCCAAATAAGTACTTTCAAATAATGTGTTTATCAAAAGATAGAAACTCCTCTTCCAGCCAAATGGACACATAACTCACTTTAGAAGGTTGGGGTTATGTTGTTGAGTTGATTTGCCGCCAGATTTATGAAAGGTTCAAAGGATAGCGTTTTTTGGGGAAAATGTCCATATATTGTATTTGGCTGAAATGGCTCAAGATCGTAGATGCAAGAAGTCTTTGCTTTTTGAACACATGAATCGACCCCAACACCTTGTGCCCTAGCCCTCCCTATCCGAAGTTCAAATGCCATAATCTAGACGCAATCCTGGGAACAGCTTTGACTTGACTTTAAGAGCGTTTTGTAGTTCTTTTGACTAGTTTTTTCCTTCCATCTATTAACCTCTAAGTCGGGATAGAGGTTCCATCATGGAAAGACCAATCAAAATGTGCCTATCTAACTCCTGACGGAATGTAGCTCTTCTGTTGGGAGGCTTGATTACATTTGTGCTATCTTTGAAATCTATTTTCTCCAAACCTTCATCATCGAGGCCCGATCGATGAAATGCCCAAAATGCCAATTTGAGAATCCTGAAGACTCCCTGTTTTGCGGAGCCTGTGGCTCGTCGCTGGAAATAGAGGTGATTTGTCCAAATTGCGGCTCAAAACCTCCGGTGGGCTTTAAGTTTTGCAACAAATGCGGGCATAATCTTAGCGAGCCCAAAGAAGCCCCTCCCATAGATGATTCAGAGCTTCCCCATGCCATTCCGACAGCAGCCGCGAGCGACCTCCAGGCAACCGCCCCTGCGGCGGAGGCCCGCGCCCCAGACGCGGAACGGCGTCAACTGACCGTGATGTTTTGCGATCTGGTTGGATCGACCAACCTGTCCGGCCAGCTTGATCCCGAAGACCTTCGAGAAGTGGTGCGCGCTTATCAGGAAACCTCCGCTGATGTCATCCAGAACTTTGACGGCCATATAGCGCAGTATCTCGGTGATGGGCTTCTCGTTTATTTTGGCTACCCTCAAGCCCACGAAGACGATGCACACCGCGCCGTGCGCGCAGCTCTGGGGATTGTGGAGGCCATGGGGACGCTGAATAACCGCCTGGAGTCCGAGTATGGCATCCAGCTTGCCGTGCGCCTTGGCATCCACACCGGCCCGGTCGTGGTGGGAGAAATGGGCGGTGGAGGCCGGCATGAACAATTGGCTCTGGGGGAAACGCCCAATATTGCGGCCCGCCTTGAAAGTCTCGCAGAGCCCGACACGGTGGCGATCAGTGCCATGACGAAGCGCCTTGTAGAGGGTGCGTTTGTCCTGGAGGACCTGGGGAGCCATCGCCTCAAGGGTGTGCCAGAGCCAATAGCCGTAGCACAAGTTCTCAAGCCCATTGTGATACAAAGCGATGAGGAGGAGGTCGGGGCCGGTGTCGTTACAACTCTGGTGGGACGGGATGAGGAAATAGGACTATTGCTGCGGCGCTGGGAGCAGAGTAAGGAGGGATTCGGCCAGGTGGTGCTCATCAATGGTGAGCCGGGTATCGGCAAATCGGCCTTGGCCGACGTATTGCGCGAACGTGTAGCGAGCGAAGGATATACGCGCGCCACTTACCACTGTTCCCCCTATCACACCAACAGCGCACTGTACCCGGTGATCACGCACCTGCAGCGGTTGTGGGGCTGGGAGCGTGAGGATACCCCCACAGAGAAGCTTGACAAAATGGAGGAGACGCTCCGGACGACCAGCCTCCCCTTGAAGGAGATCTTGCCGCTGTTTGCTGCTCTGTTCTCCTTGCCGTTGCCTGAAGGGCGCTATCCCCCCCTGGGCCTGACACCCCAGCAAGAGAAGCAGCAGACACAGGATGCCCTTGTGGCCTGGCTCTTGGAGGAGGCGGAGCGCCAGCCTATGCTGGTGGTGTATGAAGACCTCCACTGGGCGGACCCCTCGACCCTTGAGGTCCACGGCCTGCTTGTCGACCAGGTCCCCACCGCCCCGATGCTGGTTGTGATGATTTACCGCCCGCAGTTTGTCCCACCCTGGCCCAACCGCTCCCATATGACCCCTATCACGCTCAACCGTCTTGAGCGTCCCCAGGTGGAGGCCATGATTACGCAGCTGGGGGGCGGCAAGGCGCTTCCAGCCGAGGTGGTCCAGCACATCGTCGCCAGGACGGATGGTGTACCACTCTATGTGGAAGAGTTGACCAAGATGCTCCTGGAATCGGACCTTCTCCAAGAGGAGGCAGACCACTATGCCCTGGCCGGTGAATTGTCTGGCTTGGAGATCCCGGCCACGTTGCAGGATTCCCTGATGGCGAGGTTGGATCGCCTGCCCATGGTGCGTGAGGTGGCGCAGCTCGGGTCCGTGCTGGGCCGGGAATTTGCCTACGAAATGCTCCAGGCACTGGCCGCTGTGGAGGAGTCCACCTTGCAGGATAGGCTAGGACAGTTGGTGGGTGCTGAACTTCTCTACCAGCGGGGTCGGCCGCCACGCGCCAAATACATGTTTAAGCACGCCCTTATCCAGGATGCGGCCTATGCCTCGTTGCTCAAGCGGACCCGGCACCAGTACCACCAACAGATTGCCCAGATGTTGGAAGCGGAGTTCCCTGAGACGGTGGAGGCTGAGCCGGAGCTGGTAGCCCATCATTATACAGAGGCGGGTCTGAACGAGCAGGCGTTTGGCTATTGGCTCCAGGCGGGCAAGCGTGCTGCCCAGCGCTCGGCGAATGTGGAAGCGATCAACCATCTCACCAAGGGGTTGGAGGTGCTCATGACCCTGCCGGACACCCTTGAGCGCGCCCGCCAGGAACTGGACCTGCAAACCACTCTCGGTCCGGTGTTGATGGCCGTCAAGGGCCAATCTTCGCAAGACACGGAACGGGCCTATGCCCGGGCCCGGGAGCTCTGTCAGCAGGTGGGAGAAACCCCACAGCTCTTTCCGGTGCTGCACGGGCTGTTTAGGTTTTATATGGTCCGGGCGGAGTTGCAGACGACACGTGACCTGGCGGAGCAGCTTCTCAGCCTGGCCCAGCGCGCAGAGGATCCTGCGCTCCTCCTGGAGGCCCACCGGGTGATGGGGCAGACCATGTTCTGGCTTGGAGAGCTGGCCGCATCTAGAGCGCACTTGGAGCAGGGGATGGCCCTCTATGATCCCCAGCAGCACCGCTCCCATGCCTTTGTGTATGGACAGGACCCCGGCGTCGCGTGCCGAAGCTTCGCAGTCAGGGCCATATGGGTTCTTGGCTATCCAGACCAGGCCCTGCAGAACATCGACGAAGCGCTGAACCAGGCCCAGGAACTTACTCACCCTTTCAGCCTGGTATATGCTCTGGCTATGGCTACTGTGGTCCATTCGTTCCGCCGGGAGGCGCAGGCGGTCCAGGAGCGCGCCGAGGCAGTGATAGCGGTTTCAACCGAGCATGGTTTTCCGTTCTGGTTGGCCTTTGGAATGATTTTACGAGGTTGGGTGTTCACTGCACAGGGACGGGGAGCAGAGGGGATTGCCCAGATACATCAGGGCCTTGCCGCTTACCGGGCCACGGGGGCAGAAGTGGACACACCCTATTTTCTTTCCCTGCTGGCTGAGGCGTATGGGAAAGTAGGGCAGCCGGAAGAAGGACTGTCTGTGCTGGTCAAAGCATTGGCCATAGTAGACAGCACTGGGGGGCGCCATTGGGAGGCAGAGCTGCATAGGCAAAAAGGAGAGCTCTTGCTGATGCAGAAAGGGCAAAAGGTGGGGGAAGCGGAGGAATGTTTTCAGAAGGCTCTCGATATTGCCCGTCGTCAGCAAGCAAAGTCGTTTGAGCTGCGGGCCGCGATGAGCCTCAGTCGGCTGTGGCAGCAGCAGGGAAAGCAGGAAGAGGCCCACCAGCTACTAGCGGAGATCTACGGCTGGTTCACCGAGGGATTCGACACTGCGGACCTCAAAGAGGCCAAGGTCTTGTTGGAGGAACTGGCATGAAAGTGCAGAATGGAGCTAGACAAGGTCAGAGGGACGTTGGCCGAATTGTCCGATTGGGTAAACGACTCAAGATAAGATAAGGTAGAGGCAGGGACTTTATAGCCCTGCCTTCTGCATCTCAAAACCTCAATATCTTGTATGGGGCTCTTTTGGCCTTCGACCAACGATTTCTGCTAATGTGGACTTTTGAAAGCTCGAAATTTGCAAGTATTGTAGTTGTAATCTGCAAAAAAGTAGCTAACCGACACAAGGATATCCCGAGCTGGCGACTCAGTCCCGATCTAGGCCACCTCTCCTCATTGACCCATAACCCTCATTTATCTATACTTCCTTGTATAGAGTGTTATCTTGCCTGATAAAGTGATAGAGGTTTTTTCGCAAATTGGATTGGCGTAAATTACGGCATAGGGGTGATTTGAAATGAAAGATCTGATTACTTATATTGCCAAAGCGCTAGTGGACAAGCCGGAGGAAGTGGTGGTCATGGAAAAGAAGGGACAGCAAGTCACGGTCCTTGAGCTAAAGGTGGCCAAAGAAGATCTTGGAAAAGTGATCGGCAAGGGTGGGCGCACAGCCCAGGCCATGAGAACCATTCTGAGCGGAGCCTCTGGCAAGTTAAAGGGACGCTGTATTCTCGAGATAGTGGAATAACCTTTAGATTCTATAAACAAATTTAAAACCCTTGACTTTGGTTAAAAATAGGTTAGTATAGAGGGTAATCATGAAGGCTCGCCTTCCTTGGCGGGCTAATTTCGTTCTGAGGGGAACATCCATTTGTCAAAAGTGGCAACCTGAAGTCTGGAAACATGAGAATTTATTTGAAAGGAGGATGTCACTATGACTAATGGAATCGTGAAGTGGTTTAATGACCGCAAGGGCTACGGCTTCATTGAGCAAGAAGACGGTCCTGATGTATTCGTTCATCATTCAGGAATCAATGGGAACGGCTTCAAGTCTCTAGGAGAAGGCGACAGAGTCAGCTTTGACACAGAGCAAGGGAATAAAGGCCCTGCTGCAGTAAATGTCACTGTAGTTTAAGGGTTGTTCTGAGCTGAAAAAGGGCATCCCATCGAGTTATGATGGGGTGCCCTTGTCTGTTTTGATACCGATCCTTAGTTTACACTATTGATTAATTGGCCCAGAAGGTCTATAATTTTAATTTTATTAACCCGTGTATGCCCAATATGGGTATTTCTCTCGGGGAATCGACATAAACGGGCCACTCCTGCACGTGTCGGGAGATGGCTTTTTTGTTTCGGGCCCGGGGAGTAAACTGGGTCCGACAAAAACACAAGTTGAAGAAAGGAGATATTAATGACAAAAAAAGTCTCAGAAGATATAGTCGCCTATTGCACGAGTTGCAAACTAGATCTTGCCCATGTGATTGTGGCCTTTGACGGGGAGAAGGTCAAAAAGGTTCTTTGCAAGACCTGCAATAAGGAGCACGTGTACAAGGCCCCCAAAGGAGGCAAAGTGCCTTCAAAAAAGAAAAAAACCACGGCAAATTCTAGGAAGAAAACGATATCCCCTCTCGAAGAATGGGAAAGGGCCATGGAACAGGCCAAAGATGCTCCCATCAGGGTATATGCACAGGATGGCTCCTTTAGGGAAGGAGAAAAAGTGGATCACGGTTCGTTTGGTCATGGGCTAATTACAAAGCTTATCCAACCAAACAAGATGGAGGTCATTTTTGAAGAAGGGACCAAGTTAATGATTCGGGGGAGTTCATAGGAAATTCTGTGAAGATCTAAAGTTATGAATCAAAAGTTGATTAGAAACATAGCGATTATAGCCCATGTCGATCATGGTAAGACCACCCTTGTTGACCAGTTCTTTAAGCAAAGCGGCATGTATCGCGACAATCAAACCATGACCGAGAGGCTTATGGACTCCATGGACCTGGAGCGGGAGCGCGGTATCACCATAGCTGCCAAGAACGGGTCCTTTCGATATGGGCAGTACGTGATCAATATTATCGACACCCCGGGCCATGCGGATTTTGGTGGCCAGGTTGAGCGGGTCCTGCGCATGGCGGACGGCTGTCTGCTCCTGGTGGATGCCCAGGAAGGTCCTATGCCCCAGACCTATTTTGTTTTGAAAAAAGCCTTGGCTATTCCGCTTCCGGTGCTGGTGGTCATCAATAAGATTGACAAGCCTGCGGCGCGGCCTCACTGGGCCGTGGATCAAGTATTCGATCTCTTTGTTAAGCTGGAGGCCCCGGACGAATTGCTCGATTTTCCGGTGGTCTTTGCCTCGGGCAAGGGGGGGTATGCACATGACGATGCTGAAGACTCGGTTGAAGGGGCTTCCATGGTGCCGCTCTTTGAAAAGATCATCACCCATATTCCACCGCCTCCCGGTGACCCGAAGGATGTACTTCAATTCCAGGTCAATACCATTGACTATTCAGCTTATCTGGGCAAACTGGGCATCGGCAAGGTGATCAACGGCACCATGAATATCAATCAAAACGTCGCGGTGGCCAAACGAGACGCCAGCCTGTCGCCGGCCCGAATCACCAAGATATTCCGGTTTGAGCGAGACCAAAAAGTCCCTATCGAGACGGCTAGCGCAGGGGAAATCGTGGCTGTGGCCGGCATGGACGATATCACCGTGGGTGTGACCTTCACCGATCCGGAAGATCCCCGGCCCCTGCCTCTCATCCATATCGATCCCCCCACCATATCGATGCATTTCAGACCCAACGATTCTCCCTTTGCCGGACAGGAAGGCAAATTCGTCAATTCCCGTGAGATCGAGGAGCGTTTATTCCGGGAGACTCTGGCTGACGTCGCCCTGAGCGTGGAATCCCTTGGAGCCGGGGCCGGTTTCAAGGTTTCCGGGCGTGGAGAGTTGCACCTTTCGATCCTCATGGAGAAAATGCGGCGCGAGGGGTACGAGTTCCAGGTGAGCCGACCCCAGGTCATCATGAAGGAAATGGACGGTCAATTACAGGAGCCGTACGAGGAATTGACCCTGGATGTGGATGAGCAGTACCAGGGAACGGTCATTGCAAAGCTGGGCAAACTGAAAGGGGAGATGCTGGAGATGACTCGGCAGATCGATATGATCCGATTGGTCTATAAGGTCCCGACCCGTGGGCTTATCGGCTTCCGCAACGAATTCCTTACCGACACCAAGGGTATGGGCGTGATGAACTATGTCTTTGCCGGCTACGGCCCCTTTGCCGGCGAGATTTCAAACCGCATCAGCGGCGCGCTCGTGGCCAAAGACGCCTGTACCACCGTGGCCTATGCCCTCTTCAATCTCCAGGAGAGGGGACGCCTCTTTCTGGGCCCCGGGGTCAAAGTCTACGGCGGCCAGATCATCGGTGAACATTGCCGGCCAGGCGATTTGGTGGTCAACCCGGCCAAGGGAAAGAAACTGACTAACATGCGGGCCGCCGGCTCGGATGAAAACGTCATCCTGACCCCGCCGCATCGCCTGAGCCTAGAGGACTGCATTGCCTTTATCAACGATGACGAGCTGGTGGAAGTGACGCCGGCCGCTATCCGGATGCGCGAGAGAAACTGATTATCCCAAATATGAACGAAGTGGGATGGGGACGCCTCTTCATAGGCGAGATCCTCTTCCGTGACCTTTCCCGTGAAAAGTTTGTCGAAGCTGCTCTCCCGAAGGCTGTCCCGCAGTTGATTCCTGGCCTTCTCCCACACCTTGTTCACTGCACATATATGGCTCCGTGCGCACGAGTCAGGTCGCATCAGGCAATCGTTGAGGAACATCTCACCGATAACGGCCTCCACCACGTCCAAAAGGCTCATTTTGTGCGGAGAAATAAGAAGCCGAAATCCCCCTTTTGGACCCTGAACAATTTCAAGGATACCGGCCCGGGAGAGTTGCTGTGCAATCTTACCGAGGAACTGATCAGGTATATCCATCTCACATGCAATCTCCTTGCGGCTTGCCACCACCCCCTCTTCCAATAAAGAGAGATACAGGGCACAGCGGACGGCATATTCTCCAGCTCTTGTTAAACGCATAGTTCTTCCGAAATATAAAGGATAAATAGGGTTTGATTTGTCCTATGTATAAAACCAAAACGTCTGTCAGGTGTTTTTTCTGCAGCCCCTATCCCAAATCTTCTTTTAAATCTGCTGACCTATTTGGATGTGATGAGATAGAGCAATGAGTTGAGAAATGACTTTGGCAAGAACCCTGGAAAATCTTGACTCGCCAAAAAGTGGAGATTAATTTGGGAAGTCTATAATCGCCCAAATTTAATGGTTTCTGGTTGTCGCAACAAAATAAGGGCCATTCACAGGCGAGGATATGGCAAGGACTATCGAATTGGACCGGATTCAGGCACTATGCAAGAATCCTCATAGTATATATGTTATCATAGCGTTAACTGATTTCGTTTTACCCAAAAATGGAGTTGTGCGTGATGAACCTTCCCCCTCCCCCTAATGTTCATACCTTAGCAGTGATGTTCCTCACGGTCCTTGCACTGATCTTGTTCACCCGTGAAAAGATACCGCTCGAATCAACCAGTTTCATGGTTCTCATTGGCCTGACCGTGGGGTTCGAGCTCTTTCCTTTCCAGGTAGATGGGAGCGTTTTACACGCTGTGGATTTTTTCCACGGTTTCGGACACGAGGCACTGGTTGCCGTTTGTGCCCTAATGATTGCCGGAAAGGGTATTTTGCGCACAGCGGCGCTGGAACCGGTGGGGAGAACGTTGGCTCGGCTTTGGAAGATCAGCCCGAACGTCTCCCTTTTATTAACACTTCTAGTCGGGGCCTTTATCAGCGCTTTCATAAACAATGTTCCTGTTGTCGTTTTGTTTCTCCCCCTTTTAATAAGTGTTTCCCTTCGGACAAGTATGAAAGCCTCTTCGGTTCTGATGCCCATGGGGTTCGCCACCTTGTTGGGCGGGACCTGTACTACAATCGGAACCTCCACAAACCTGCTCGTGGTCTCCGTGGCAGCGCAGTTGGGCTTAAGACGGCTAGAGATGTTCGATTTTCTGGTACCGGCGGTCATTGCCGGAAGCATCGGAATCGTTTATCTATGGCTTCTGGCACCGCGGATCATACCTGACAGGGAACTGACTCTGGCGGACACTTCCCCCAGGGTTTTCTCTGCCCATCTTGCGATTTTGGAAGGGAGCCCGGTTGAAGGCAAGACGCTGGCCGAAGCCATGAAGAAAGTCGATGGTGCTATGAAGGTTATGAACGTGGAGCGTGGGGCCGACAACTTCATTATTCCACTTCCCAGCGTGGTGCTGAGGGCCGGCGATCACCTGCTCATTCGTGATACTGCCGAGCGCCTGAAAGAGTTCGAAAGGGTACTTGAGGGGACGCTCTATCAAGATGACTCTATGACTGAGCCCGTTGATGATGAACGCCCCCTAAAGGCTGAAGATCAGCAGATCGCAGAAATCGTTGTCATAGACGGCTCTCGCTTTCAGGGAAGAACTCTCAGCCAGATGCGATTTGCGGACCGGTATGGGATGATTATGCTGGCCATACACAGAGAGGGCAAACACCTTGAAAATTTATACGATGAAATACGGGATATCCGTCTGAAGGCCGGAGATATCCTTCTGGTTCAGGGGCCCCGCGAGCAGATCGGTAGCCTCAAAAAAGAGAAGGATTTCCTCGTACTCGATGCCACGATTGATCTGCCTATCTCCCGAAAGGCTCCGATGGCATTACTCATTATGTTAGGCGTCGTTATAACGGCCGCCTTGGGGGTCTTGCCGATCGCTGTCAGCGCGCCATTCGGGGCACTATTAATGATTCTCACTGGATGCCTGGGATGGCGTGATGCGACGAGTGCCCTGAGTGCGCAGGTCATCCTTATCGTGGCCGCGAGCCTGGCCCTAGGGGTTGCATTGCAGAAGACCGGGGGTGCGGATTATCTGGCTCGACTTTTTGTGGCTCTGACAGGGGGCATGTCGCCAATCTACGTGATCAGTGGGCTGATGCTTCTGATGGGGATCCTCACCAACATTGTATCCAACAACGCGACAGCGGTAATCGGCACCCCTATCGCCGTTTCCATTGCTGCCCAAATGGGGCAACCTGCCGAACCTTTTGTCCTCGCGGTACTGTTCGGGGCCAATATGAGCTATGCCACCCCCATGGCCTACAAGACCAATCTGCTCGTCATGAACGCGGGGGAATACACGTTCAATGATTTTCTTCGGGTTGGGATGCCACTGATCCTGATAATGTGGGTTACGCTTTCCTGGTTGCTTCCGGCCATCTACGGTATAGGATGAAATCCGGAATTTTCTGGAGCTATATGAAAGGAGGGTTTTATTGATATGCGCATAAGGCTGTTACTTCTGTCCATCTTTGTCATGGTTCTAACGGTGCCAAACGAGAAAGCCATCGCGGCCACTACCATTGA
>JASFEQ010000103.1:0-11802 GCA_050124735.1 Desulfobacteraceae bacterium
GCGGCACAGGCCTATGCCTCCGCTATTGCCAATGCTGTGGGCGTCACCATCACAGACTTTCCCATGACCCCCGACAAAATTCTGGCTGCCATTGAAAGCAAGAAAAATAAGGGATAGACAGTACCACATGGATTTAGCACAGCGTCGCTCTGAAAAGGATAATAGCGGAACGGGGTAGCGGAGGGACGGACTCAGAGTCCATTACGTCCCGTCGTCCCCCCATCCCCCCGTCCCCCACACCAGAACTCCGGTTAAGAAGTATCATTTGTTTTTCCCCATCCGATCGCCACAGTGATGAAGATGAGCGCAGGAGAGATGAATGCCTGAAAAGGTTTACAGATTGGGTTGTGACATTGGGGGCACCTTCACAGACTTTGTGCTTCTCGATGACCAGACCGGGGAAATTAAAATCAACAAGTGTCTCACCACACCAAGTGACCCTTCCGACGCGGTAGAGCAGGGAATGAAGGAACTGGAGCAAAACACCCCTGGATTTATTGGGGAGCTGGATGAAGTGATTCACGGGACAACGTTGGTCATCAACTCAATCATAGAGAGGAAAGGGGCCAGGACCGGACTCATTACCACCAAGGGTTTCAGGGATGTGCTTGAGATTGGAAGGGAGATAAGGTATGCGCCCTATGACATCTTTGCAGAGTTCCCAAAACCCTTGATCCCCAGGCGTTTTCGTTTAGAGGTGGATGAGAGGATCCGAAGCGATGGAATCATACTGAAGGCCCTGGATCCGGAAGAGGTCAAAGAGGTTGTGCGCGAGCTGGTTCAAATGGGTGTGGAGTCCGTTGCAGTATGCCTCTTAAACTCCTTTGAGAATCCGATCCACGAGTTTATGATCAGGGACATTATAGAAAAGCAGACGCCCAAAATTTCCGTCTCCATTTCTTACGACGTCCTTCCGCAGATCAGGGAGTACGAGCGAACAAGCACCACAGTGACCAACGCCTATGTGAAACCCCTGACTGGCAACTATCTTTCAAATCTCTCCGGCAGATTGGAGTCCATAGGATTCAAGGGCAAGCTTTTCATTATGCTCTCAAGTGGGGGTATCACATCTGTGGAAACGGCCTCCAAGTTTCCTGTAAGGATTATTGAGTCAGGACCAACCGCAGCAGTTATAGCCGGCCAGTACTATGGAAAGCTTTTTGATATCCCGGAGATGTTCTGTTTCGACATGGGAGGAACCACCGCCAAGTCCTGTTTGATTCAAGGGGGAGTAGCGGGCGTTGTGCCCACCTTTGAGGTGGGCCGTGTGCAGCGCTTCATGAAGGGCAGCGGTCTTACTATACAGGTGCCAGTCGTTGATTTGATGGAGATCGGGGCAGGTGGGGGCAGTATTGCTAAAGTGAGCAAAATGGGCACGCTACAGGTTGGACCAGAAAGTTCCGGCGCGGACCCGGGCCCCATCTGTTACGGAAGAGGAGGAAATGAACCAGGAGTTACAGATGCGGATCTCTTGTTGGGCTATCTGGATGAGAACTATTTTCTGGGCGGAGAGATGAAGCTTGACAGAGAAGCGGCCAGGCATGGCATTCAGAAAAAAATTGCCAAGCCCCTTGGTGTTTTTTTGATACAGGCCGTATGGGGAATCCACGATCTTATTAACGAGACCATGGCTGCGGCGGCCAAGACCCATATCGCAGAAAAGGGTGGAAATCCCAAGGTGGTCACCCTTACGGCTTTTGGTGGGGCAGGGCCCGTGCATGCCTATGGTTTAGCCAAAAAACTGGGGGCGCCCAGAATAGTCGTTCCGCCCAACGCGGGTGTGGGTTCGGCCTTGGGTTTCTTCACTGCCCCCAGGGCATTTGACCTGGTAAGGAGTCACAAAGTGACTCTTGAAGAAGCAGACTTTAAGGAGATTGAAAAAATCTTCAAAGAGATGGAAGTAGAAGGGGGCAAGACGCTACAAAAGACGGGCACGGAAAAAAATATCAAATTTGAGCGGTCTGTGGATATGCGCTTCGTGGGGCAGGGTGCTGAAACCAATACGCCTATTCCCGAAAAGGACTTCACCAAAATCAAGAAGGAAGAGGTTCGCCGACGCTTTGACGAGATATATGAGAAGCTCTATGGCAGAACCTATCCTGATTCCCGTGTTGAATTCGTGAACTTCAAGGTGAGAGCAAGTCTGCCAGAAAAGCTCTTACAATTCCCCAAGCTGAGGGGGAAAGGTGATTCACTTCAGGATGCCGTGAAGGGGCAGAGAAGCGCTTATTCAGGCATTGCCGAGGATTTTATCCCTTTCACCGTCTATGACCGATACAAGCTATGTCCGAATGCAGAGTTCAAGGGCCCGGCAATCATCGAAGAACGAGAATCCACAGTGGTCATAGGGGAAGACGCATCAGTCTCCGCAGACGACTATGGCTTCTTGTGGATAGACCTGAGAAGAGGCTTGGAGTGATGGAGCAATGGAGTAGTGGAGTAGCGTATATCGAATACTCCAATACTCCAACACTCCAGTACTCCATTCCCATATGGAGGTATAAAGGTGGGACAAAAATTTGACCCCATCACTCTAGAGATACTTTGGCGCAGGCTGCTCTCCATAGTGGACGAAGCGGACAGCACGGTTGCGCGCACGGCATTCTCAAGTCTCCTGCGCGATGCCCATGATTACACGTGCATGTTTACGGATCGTAAAGGGAGAGAGCTGGCGCAGGGGACATTCGCCACACCAGGGCAATCAGGAGCAATGGCCTTGGGAATCAAAAACCTTGTGACACAGCTCCCTGACGACAGTTATGAGCGGGGAGATATATTCATAACAAATGATCCCTGGGCACTTGCCGGGCATCTCAATGATGTTTGTGTCATGAGTCCCATTTTCTATAAGGATCAGCTGACGGCATTTACGGCCTGTGTATTTCACCATTCAGACATAGGCGGGAGGGTCGCCTCGGACAACCGTGAAGTCTTTGAAGAAGGCCTCTTTATACCCTTGGTAAAGCTCTATGATGGAGGGGTTCTTAATGAGTCTGTCATGGACATGATTCGGTGGAATGTGCGTACGCCTGATGAAGTGACTGGAGACATCCGTTCCCAGATCGCGGCAAATCATGTCTGTGAAGAGAAGATCTGTCAAATGCTCGAAGACAGCAATCTGGACAGCTTGGATGACCTGGCAGATGAGATCATAGGGCGAACA
Source organism: Desulfobacteraceae bacterium (assembly GCA_050124735.1). GTDB lineage: Bacteria > Desulfobacterota > DSM-4660 > Desulfatiglandales > HGW-15 > JASFEQ01. The sequence goes on from JASFEQ010000103.1 coordinate 3,164, forward strand.
GAAAAGAGCATGAGGGAAGCCATCGAGAGGGTCCCCGATGGGGTGTATCGCGCAGAGGGGATTGTAGAACAGATGGAGGGTGAGGATGATATCCTCATCAAGGCAGCGGTTCAAGTCAAAGGGAGTGAAATCGTCGTGGATCTTGATGGCTCTTCAGGTCAAGTGGGCTGGGGCGGCAATGTGGTCTACAACTTCACCTATGCCTATGTACATATGGCCATAAAGAGCATGTTTGATCCTGAAATCCCCAACAATGACGGTACTGCAGCCCCCGTATCCATGAAAGCCCCCGAGGGGAGCGTGGTCAACTGCAAGTTCCCGGCGGCCGTCGCAGCCCGATTACAGATAGGGCATTTTCTCACCGAAATCATATACAGGGCCTTGGCCAGCGCTCTGCCTGACAGAGTCATCGCGGCGAGTGGAGGAACACCCGCAACCATGAACGTCATGTACGGAAAAAGGCATGACGGGCAGCCTTTTCACTCCGTGAGGATCCGGGGTGGAGGGATGGGTGCCAGCTCTTCGATGGATGGTCATTATGTGGCCATATTCCCGGCCAACGGGGCCAATACGCCGGTGGAGATACTCGAAAGCGATACACCGTTAATTGTGGAGAAGAGAGAACTGCTTGCCGATTCAGGCGGCCCCGGTAAGATGAAAGGAGGCCTGGGCAGGAGAGTTGTATTGAGGATTCCGGATGATGAATATGCCCCTCTCCCCCCAGTAAATCTGGGCATGCAGTCAGGAAGATTTCGTTACCCTCCGCAGGGTCTGTTTGGTGGCAAGAATGGTTCAAAAGCCCAGTTCCTAGTGAATGGTGAGCCAGGGAATCCGTATGGCCTGACTCAGCTAAACCCAGCAGATGTGGTGATCATGGATGCAGCCGGCGGAGGTGGATATGGGGATCCGTTGGAGCGCGAGATGGAGTTGGTGGAAAATGATGTGATAGAGGGATATGTAAGTATAGAGAGTGCCAGAGAGGATTATGGCGTGGTGATTGTTCCGGAAACGGGAAAAGTGGATCTGATAGCCACCCAGAAGCTACGGAAGGCTCTGAAAGAATCATAAACGATTCTGGGACATTTACAAGAAGACCCCCTGATTCAGAAAATCGATTTGCATTTCTTCTAAAAAGAGCGTAAGAACAGCTTTAGAAGAGTAGCTATAGGGTAACAGGCCTAATGGATGCCTGGGAGAACCCAAAGCCCCAGGACACGGTTCCATATAATAGGGGGGTATTAGCCATGAGAAAACGTAGCATCCTCATTTTTATTCTTTTTGCTTTTATTTTCGGCGCTTCTATTATCTACATCCCTAAATGGCAACTCCATGATAGAGGTATTGAAGATCCAAAAGAGCGAATCATGCTGGAGAACCAACTCCGGGGAAGTTTGGCACAAATCCTGGGATGGACGCTTGTCCTAATCGGGCTCTATTTTGTCATGCGCCGAATGACGGCAGCCGAGAGGACGGCTGAGCTTTCTAAACAGGCGCAGGTTACGGAACGTTTCACTAGGGCGATCAATCAACTGGCTGCAAGTTATACCAACGGAAAAAAAAGATTAGAGATTCGGGTGGGGGGTATATATGCCTTAGAGGGAATTGCCAGGGAATCGTCGGAATATTATTGGCCGGTCATGGAGATCTTGACCGCCTACGTAAGGGAAAACGCATCCTGGGAAGAAAAAATACAAGAGCCGGGTGAAAGACTTAAAGTCGTAGGAAAAGAATCTAAAACGGATCCTCTGTACACGCTCTATCCAAAACTTCCTGCAGATATCCAGGCTCTATTGAGCGTCATCGGAAGACGCGGACTTTCCTACCTGAATGGTGAGGATCATCGAATAAATTTGGTGCAAACGAACCTCCGCGGGGCCATGCTCATGGGAGCTAACCTCCGTGGAGCTCTTCTCATGCGCACGAATCTTCATAAAGCGAAATTTACCAAGTCCAACCTGTCAGATGCCTTGCTTGATGAATCTCAATTGGAGGAAGCTGATCTCAATTATGCAAACCTTCAAGGAGCTTCTCTCAGGAAAGGCAGGCTCCAGAGGGCTTATCTCATGGGAGCGAATATCCGCCATGGCAAAATTGCAGGAGCCTTTCTCCAGGGTGCCGACCTTAGAGGCGCTGACCTGAGAGGTGCCGACTTGGAGCAGGCAAACCTTGAAGCAGCAAATCTTCAGAAGGCGAAACTGGGCGGAGCTAATCTGCGTGGAGCGAATCTGTTAGGAGCCAGCCTGGAGGGCGCCGACCTTGAGAGGGCCGATTTGAGGGTTTGCGACCTGAGGGAATCTAACCTTCGAGAGGCCAACCTTGGGGGGGCTATACTAAAGGGTGCCAACCTGCTGAGTGCGACTCTGGAAGGAGCCAACCTTAAAGGGGCTGATCTCAGGGTGGCCAATTTAAGAGAGGCTATCCTGCTGGAGGCAAACCTGGAAAATTCCAATTTGGAGAAAGCTAACCTCCAGAAGGCCCATCTTGGGAGAGCAAACCTGAGAAAAGCAAGGGGACTACCAGCAGATCTCTTATCAGAGGCGGAAAGCCTTTATGCCGTGAAGATAGGATCACAGCTTAAGAAACAAATAAAGAAAGACTATCCTCATCTCTTAGAGAAACCATAATTTTCGTTGTCCTCCCTGAACCCATCACTTTCCTTAAAGCATACGCGATGCTACCACCCTACTGTCGCGTCCCGAAAATAAGATTAAGAATATAGAAACCGTAAAAGTCATTGCGAGGAGCCCGCCCGCCTCGCCTGAGCCCCGCCTAAGGGCGGGATGATGGCTGGCAGGCCGCAGGCGCTTGCGAGGCAGAGCCGAAGCAAACTCGGAGCCCGGCCTTGACTAAAGAGGTAAAGCGCCTGCCAAAATTACGACTAATAGATTCTTCGCTACGCTCGGAACAGGCTCCACAATCTCTTGCAAGCTAGCTAAATCAGAAACTTTCACCAAATGGGATTGCTTCCCCCCGACTGGATCGGGGGTCGTAATGACCTCTTATGAGAGCCTTATTTTTACAAAGAACTTTTGGGATACGATACTAACCACGTGTTTGGCAAAAAACAGATGAAAAGAAACCAGGCAACAGGATAGGAAGCCCGGCGTGAATCCATCCTGCAGTGGATGGGTGCAATGGTGAATTGATCAGGCTGTATTAGAGACTGCCCAAAAACCGGTTTATGAGAGGCTGATGGAAAATGTCCATATGCAAGGCTTCCGAAGTCCCGAGGAATGAGGCGTACATAAAAGTACGCCGCAATGACGAGGGACGAGGGTAACGCAGCCCTTCGATTTTCTGAGGGCCGTGAGCCTGCCGAACGGCAGATGGGCGTTTTCCGACAGCCTCTTAAGATGCGAGGAGTGGGGCGTCACGGTGGGCTGCCGTTAGCTCTAAATCCAGAAGGAATGCTTCCTTAAAGCCGAAAGGATTTGCAACGAGCAGATTCGGGAACTTTTCTCGACTACTGTTGTAAAACAGAACGGCGTCATTATAGGCCTGTCGAGCATGGGCAATTTTGTTTTCCGTTGATTTGATTTCTTCCATAAATTTGCGTACGGTCTCATCGGCTTTAATCTCAAGAGAGTTCTCAACGACTGAAAAGAGGTGAGTCAAGGCGGTTCTCAGTACTCCCTCTGCTTCCATGAGTCCTTTCATGGGGCCCGGATCACCAGGGTTTCCTGCTGCCCTCGTATTGGCGGCGCTGGCCAGGTTGCGGGCCCGAATGACTGTCTCCAATGTCTCTGACTCATTTTTCATATACCCCCTCAAGCATTCCAGGAGGTTGGGAATCAGGTCGTAACGTCGCTTGAGCTCCACATCAATCTGGGAATAAGCGTCCTTAAAGAGATTTCTCCTTATGACGAGTTTGTTGTAGATGAGCATACAAGACAGTATGGGGAGAATAATAAGTATGGCTAAAATGGAAATAATCGTTGCGATCATCTTTCTCTACGTTGCGAGTGTTGGCCGGCAAAACGTTCAATTATAAGGTCTGTGTCTCCAGATCCGTTTCTTGCATATAGGGATTGAGACCTTCACTCTTTTCTTTTGGCGGTCAAACGAGCAAGAGAATCTCCGGGACAAAATTTGTAAAAACCATATTTTACCACGAAATGTTTAGCAGTTTCAATATATTATGTTGGTTTTAAGGGCAGCTTTAGACAAAAAATGTGGGCGGGTTTCAGAATTATTGAAGGCGTCTGACGGGATTTGGCCTCAAGCCGCTAACCCGGCTTATCTCAGTGTGACCTTTTCCAGGAGCGTCCTATAGTAAAAAAGTTCTCGTTGGGCTCACGGTCTGGGGTGCCATATTTCATGGTCTCCTGAAATCTTTCGCGGCTGTTCATCTCTCCTCTTTTTTTTTAGTGGCTGGTTCTACAATAAGTGTCAGACCGCGGATTTTTTGGACTTGGACAGGGTCCCCCTCCTCAACGAGCTGGTGCCCGTCAGCAAGCTCGGCCTTCCAGAGCTCGCCACGGGCTCGTACATATCCTGAAGGAGCCAGCGGTTCTTTGGCAATGCCTTTCGCCCCGACCATAGAATTAGAGCCTTCCGAACGATCCCAATCGTATGCCCGCCAAACAAACGGATAAAGGACCGCGTCTTTGACCACCCAGATGACGAGGGCGCCCCAGAAAATCCATGCAGGAAGATCCACCCAACGTTGGGCAAAGATAAGGATCAAAACGAGGAGCGCCAATGCGGGCAGTTGGAGCAGCCAATATCTAATCAGGACGCGGCTCGACCATTTTTTCTTATTCATAGCAGACTCAAATTTTGTTTATTTGTGCAGCAGGGAAATAATAGCTTGCTCCCTTGTCCCCTTCCAGAGATATTTTCATGTTTGGGTAGCATAGCTCATCTCAAGGGAGAACCAAAGTTCTGGGCCTCTGTATGAATGGATACGTAACCTGTTGAAATCTTATCAAATAGGTAGTAGTTATGTGGATGCCATAAACTAATGAGATTTTAGGGGGAGCGGCAAATTTAGTCCTTTGGAAAAAGTCATGGGAAGCTGGTACGCCTTCGCAATTATCGCCTTGTTCTTTATGGGCACGCAGAGATTCTTGTATAAGGTCTCTGCTGAAAAAAGATGCAACACGGCTTGGACAACCTTCTCCTTCATGGCCACTGTGGCAATCTTGAGTTCAATCCTCTTTGTCGTCCTGGAGGAGTCCGTAACAAATCTCCAATTCCTGTTGTTTATCGCGCTATTAAACAGTGCGGCTTTTTTACTGGCCACAGTCACACACATAGAGGCATTGAAAAATATCCCTGCCGGCATAGCTTATCCCATTATCAGGCTGAGCGCGGTCCTCGTGGTCATTTTTTCGATCCTATTTTTCAAAGATCGTCCATCTTTTTATCAGGTCATGGGCATCGTACTCGCCACGGTGGTAATCGTTCTCTTAACAAGGGATTTTAGTGATGAGACGTCGTCCTATGGAAGAAGAAAAACGGGCTTTGTGTGCGTGTTCATCGCCCTAATCGCTGGCGCCGTGGCCATAGTTTCGAGCAAATTTGCCGCCATGCACACAAACAAAATGGCCTTTATTGCCATCTCCTATATAACTTCCACCTTTTTTGCTCTCGGATTGAGAAAAAGGCTGCAGACAGAAGAGGCAAATGATAGCCCAAAAGATGCCCTACTCATCGGGTTTGTGATGGGGTTGATCAATCTTGCAGGCTACTATGCATACCTTAAAGCACTCTCGATAGGACCGCTCTCTATCATCACTTCCATAACTGGCATGCATTTTATCATCGCCATTATTTTGTCTGCCCTCATTTACAAGGAAAAATTAACGCCCTCAAGGCTTCTTGGCATTTCCTTGACCGTTGTCTCCATCATCTTGCTAAAGCTTTGACGCACTTATCCCCTTGGGAAGACATGGCCAAAAAAACAAGACGGATAAGAATCTGTTGCCAGGTATTTAGAAAGTTCCCAACTGGCAGGAGGAGATCTTGATCTTTAGCGCATTGCACGTAGCGGTCACATCCATTTTGCCAACACCGAGCCTTTCAGCGATCTCCCAGGCGGCGGCACAGGAAAGGCGATCATTGACCAAAGCCTGCCGAACGGCATCTTCCAAAGCAGATGACACGGATTCAGCCGGCTTGACGAATCCTTTATTCGGTTTATAACCGAAAAGGCCCAACTGACATTTGGTCAAAGGAATTTCCAGAACGTCAATGGTGAAACCCACCTCAAGGGGTGAAACCTCCAGATCACTGGCAATCCTAAAGGCGGCAGCACAGGATATCTTACCTTCTGATATGCGGCCTTTGACTGCCCCAGCGAGTTTCTCATCGATTTTGCGGTCCGAAGGATGCTTTTTCGCGTAGTGTCCTTTGTCTTCTCGAGTCATGAGATCAACTCCAAAAATTTGATTTTCTGCGAGGTTTCCCTCCGCGTCTATTTTTACAATTTACCCTATCTTCGAGACCAATTTCAACTATCAATTGGAAAATTATCGGCGAAGTCGTCTTGCTCAAGCTTGGCTGCAATGTAAAACACGACCCAGGCGCCACAAAGATCGCAGTCCACGTCATTCCCGTAACAGCAAAAAGGGGTTACAAATTGGTCGCCTTCGAGATAGAGAGGCAGGACATACTTTTTGGAAGGACAATTGTCGGTCACCTGCTTGGCGTTTTCCGAAAGCGTCAGCTCGAGACTCCTGCGGTTGTTCCATATAAAGCCCGGATATTTTTCCTTTAATCTGAAAACCTCATACACGGCCTCATCACGCCGTTTGAGCGAGCCCCAGGTGAGCTCTGATTTGTCGTATTGGGGTGGAACGTAAAAGGAGAAGGTCATGCCCTCAGCCCGTGTGGGCCGCAGGCACTCAACCAGCTCTTCTAGTCTGTCCTCATTTGTTTTGGTCACCACGCATTGACACATGACAGTGGGCTCAAAGTCCTTTGGGACGCGCGAAAGGGTTTTTATGACCTTTGCAAAGGTGCCCTTACCTCTGATGGCATCGTTAAGTTCCGGCGGCCCATCCAGAGAAACAACATAAGTGCAGCGAGGCAGATCTATCAAATCAATGGTGCCGTTGGTTGTAACCGTGTTCCTCTCAAATAGCGCAGCACCTTCCCGCAGTACATCCGGCCTCAGGAGAGGTTCTCCACCCATCCACAACATGGTCTCTATGCCATGTTGCCCCTGTAAATCAGAAAGCTTTCTGATCATTGTGGAGGTCTCCATCTCCTCGTGTGGATCATTTGGGTTTCCATCGCGGTAGATGAAGCAGTGTCTGCACCGAAGCGTGCACCTGTTTGTGATATTTACCATGGCCGCGGGATATTGACGGTAGCCTGTCTCAGTCTGTGTCATTTTTCTCCTTTTGGCCGTTTTTTGAAATACCGTAGATGAGATGATTTAAGAAAATATGGGTCTATCCTCAAAGGTCTGGGGATCCACCTCCAAGTCTCCAACATGAATGGCATCTATCTTATCCAGGGGTTCCAGCGGTGTCAATAAGGTCACCTGCCCGGATTTCCGTTTTTAAATATAGAGATTTTCTAAGCACTTAGGGGGTTTTCTTATCAGACGGTCTTTTGAAAAGTCAAGGGAGTATAAAGCAAGGCGTATGGAGCTAAAGGCAGGGATGACGGGCGTGGAGAGGGTTGACAGATCACCTCAATTCATACAAAATACTCCATTTTAAACGCCGTACATCAACACCAAAGCAGAACCAAAGGGACCGATTCAGGATTGAAAAAGAGAAATTTCATGGGTAATGGCAGAGAGAAGTTTCCACACATGTTCAGCAAAGGGCAGTTTGGCAAGTTTGAGACGAAAAACCGAGTGAAATACGCAGCCTGCTGCGTTTCCAATTACAACAATCCGGACGGCTCTCTTACAGAGCGGGAATTTGCCCGTGACGAGGTTATCTCCCGGATGGGATGCGGTATCTTCACCAATCAGGGAGCCTATCCTGACAAGAGCGGTGTAGGCAAAGCGTATACAACTCAGCTATGCCTGAATGACGATAGGTTCATTCCTGATATTGCCAGGGTTGCGGATATGTTTCACAGGGATGGGGCCATTGCCATTCAACAAATCCTTCACGCGGGCCGCTACGGGGGCATTGATCTGGACTACTGTCTTCAATCCTCTGATACGCCCCAGACGCTGAAGCATTTCAGGCCTCCGCGGGAGATCACCAAGGATGAGATTCAGCAAACCATTGAAGACCATGCGGATGCGGCCTTACGGTCGATCAAGGCCGGATATGAAGGGGTGGAGATCACCAGTTTTCTGGGGTATTTGCAGGCCACCTTTTTGTCCTCTTTTGTCAACAAGCGGACGGATGAATACGGAGGGTCTGTGGAGAACCGGGGCCGTTTCATGGTGGAGACCATCCAGGCCATGAAGAAGGCAATGGGTGAGGACAAGCTCCTTTGCGTCAGGCTGAACGGTACCGAATTGATGGATGAGTATGGTGGAAGCAGCGAAGAGGAATGTCTTGAGTTCATGAAGATGGCTGAGGACGCGGGTGCAGATATGATCAGTATGGTCATTGGCTGGCATGAGTCCAGGTCAGGGGCCCTTGGCAGGGATGTGCCATTAGATGGATGGCTATATTTGGCAGAGCGTGCCAAAAAGCAGGTTAATGTACCCCTGGCCTTTG
>JASFEQ010000104.1:0-11798 GCA_050124735.1 Desulfobacteraceae bacterium
GCACCAATCCCGCTCAGGACACCCATGAAGACACAGAGCCAAATGGTCGTCCAGAGCGTGGCCGTCCCTTTGGGAAAGGCTTTTCCCAGGCTGGTCCAGGTCTTAATGCTGGGGACATGGGGCAGTATACCAACGGCCCATTTGCCCTCTTTGACCTCATGAACCCCGATGATGGCCAAAACCAGGATAAACCAGCCCAGCCAACAGGCCCACCAGTCTTCATTTTTCCACAAATTAGACCAATCAATTTTACCGTTGCTCAAGAGACACACCTCCCTTCAATTAAGATGTAAATTATTGGGATATGTTAAATGGCTAGAGGGAACCCCCTTTTGATGAAGCCCTCACTGACGTTCTCAGAAGCGCTTCATTTTCCCTCTTATCAAGAAAAACAGGGATTCACCTCCTTTCACTGTGAAAACTTTTCCTACTAACGCAGTATAAATTGCCTTCTCCTACACAATTTATGACAAAAAATCAAGAAAAATATAACAAATTAGTAAAATTTACCTAAAAGAGACCAAATCGTCTAGAATCTATTGTTATGTGAATATTTTAACCCTTTTCAGCATTTCGATGACATCCCGCCTGCGATCCCCCCACCCGTCCGGAGCCTGTTCGGGTCGGGGAGGCGGTGCACCGCCAAAGAACAGGGTGGGCCAAATCCACCATCTAATTTAGTTATCAGGACTGAAATCAACAGTTTATGGAGTATTCCTGATCACCAGCAAGGTATTACCTGCCAGTTGAGCCCTGCGAAACCGGGGACCCGCCCTAAGGGTGGGGAGTCCAAGCGTAGCGCGGACAAATCCCGTCTCGGCGGGGAGATGATGCCTTGATGGTTGATCAGGGGGTGGATTATCTCCTTGACACCTCCTCATCACTTACCTATTATCCCTGCGCAAAAAAGTATTCGGCGAACTTGTCTTTGAGACCTTCTAGACGCACCTTTTTTTGCACACCGTCTCATCGCCAAAATCGAATTTCAAACTTCTCCTATTTTTGGACTGCCTTCTGCATCTTATGAACGGAGTTTGATCTGGAGTAGGGAGATGAACTCCCCTTTTGTCTGGAGAGCAAGATTATGCCGTTACCATTACTAGCGTTAATTTGTCTTGTCGGATTCGTGTTGCTTTACTTTGGAGCAGAATGGCTCGTGAAGGGATCTTCGAGTCTAGCGCGAAGTCTTGGTGTAACGCCCATTGTTATCGGTTTGACCGTGGTTGCATTTGGGACGTCCGCCCCTGAATTGGTGGTGAGTCTTATTTCCTCTATCAAGGGGAAGAGTATGATCGCCGTAGGGAACGTGGTGGGCAGCAATATCTGTAACATCGCCCTGGTCCTTGGCCTGGCCGCCCTGTTTCAACCCATTACGGCGGATAAGTCCGTTGTCAAACGGGATATCCCCATCATGCTTGCCATATCCATCTACTTGCTCCTCCTTTCATTCAACTCAAAACTGGGGAGGATCGAGGGGGCCACATTGTTCGCTGGGATCATTCTCTATACCTTTTTCAATTATTATATCGCCATGAGGGAATCGAAAATGGCAGCGGGTGAGAAGACGATGGTCTTAGCCCCCGAGGCGGAAGATATCGAATATGTGACCTCCAGAAAGAAGCAGATTGTCTTCATTGTGGTGGGAATAATAGGTGTTGTAGGTGGGGCCCAAATCGTGGTGGAGTCCGCTGTAAAGATAATGCAGATCCTGGGCGTGAGTAAGAAGTTTATCGGTCTGACGATCGTGGCTTTCGGCACCTCCCTCCCGGAACTGGCCACTTCCGTGGTTGCGGCCATCAGGAAGGAGATGGATATAAGCATCGGCAACCTGGTGGGGAGCAATGTGTTCAACATCATGAGCGTGCTGGGAGTGGCTTCGCTGGTCAGACCCATCCCCATTCCAGGGGGCTTTGTTGAGAGTGGTCTCATCATTGACTATTTTGTCATGATGTTTACCAGTTTTCTGCCCTGGCTGATGATGAGAAAGACGTATATGGTTACACGCCAGGGTGGCTTTATTCTTCTATTCTGCTACGTGGGATATATTATATATCTTATTTTGAAGGCATAGGAGAGCCCCAGGCTACTGATCCTTATCCTCCTTCCCGGCCATCCGCCTGTAGGTATCGTATCTCTCCTTCATGTCCTCTTCCGCCTTTTTGAAAAGCGCTTCCGCACTCTCAGGAAAGGTCCTCGTCAGGCTGGCATAGCGCACCTCACCCATCAGGAATTCCCTGAAATCCTCTTTCGGTTCTTTCGAATCAAGAGTGAAGGGATTCTCTCCTTCCTCCTTGCGCCTAGGATCAAACCGGTACAGCGACCAATAGCCTGACTCTACGGCACGCTTTTCCTCGTGCTGGCTTCTTCCCATGTTCATTCCGTGATTGATACAGGGGGCGTAGGCAATGATCAGGGAAGGGCCTTGGTAGCTTTCCGCCTCCACAATGGCCTTCATGAATTGATTCTTGTTGGCCCCCATGGCCACGGAAGCCACATACACGTAACCATATGTCATGGCCATTCTTCCCATGTCCTTTTTGCGGGTTGGTTTCCCTGCCGTGGCAAATTTGGCCACAGCGCCCATGGGCGTTGACTTGGAGGACTGACCGCCCGTATTGGAGTAAACCTCCGTGTCCAGCACCAGAATATTCACATCACGGCCCATGGCCATCACATGATCCAGTCCACCATAGCCGATGTCGTAGGCCCAACCATCACCGCCGATGATCCATATGGACTTTTTCACCAGGTAGTCACTCCGATCCAGGATTTCATAAAGCACGAGGTTGGCTGATCCCTCTTTGCTGATGAGCTCCTCTTCAAGGAGTTCCTCCAGCCTGTTGCCATACGCCTTGGACTTCTCCCCATCGTAAATGTTTTCCAGCCACATCTCACAGGCCTCTCTCAGCTCCTTTGAGATATCCGTGTCCAAGGCCTCACGAATGAGGTCCGCCAGCTTCTCTCGTCTCTGGGCCACAGCCAACTCCATGCCAAAACCATACTCTGCATTGTCTTCAAAAAGGGAATTGGCCCAGGCAGGGCCCTGTCCCTCCTCGTTGACTGTATAGGGACAACTGGGTGCAGAACCGCCATATATGGAAGAGCAACCCGTGGCATTGGCAATCATCATACGATCTCCAAAGAGCTGGGTGATGACCTTGATGTAAGGGGTCTCTCCACAACCAGCGCATGCCCCGGAGAACTCAAAGAGAGGCAGCCGAAATTGGCTGCCTTTCACCGAAGTGACAGACATCAGGTCGTCCATGATAGGAAGCTCTGTGGAGAATTTGTGATTGGGGATCTGTGTCTCTGCCTGGGTGGTGAAGGGCTTCATGACCAGGGCCTTTTCCTTGGCAGGGCAAATATCAGCACAGTTTCCGCACCCGGTGCAGTCAAGGGGGCTAATTTGAATTCTAAATTTCAGCCCCTTCAGCTCCTTTCCTTTCGCCTCCATTGTCACGAAATCTTTTGGGGCCTTTTGGAGATCTTCATCCCTCGCCAAAACGGGGCGAATGACGGCATGGGGGCAGACAAAGGAGCACTGATTACACTGTATGCAGTTCTCTGGTATCCATTCGGGCACATTGATGGCAATACCCCTCTTCTCATACTTGGTCGTCCCCGTGGGAAAGATCCCATCCGGGCTGAAGGCACTGACCGGAAGCTTATCTCCCTGCTGGGCGAGCATGGGCCGCATCACCTCTTTCACGAATTCAGGCTCATCCTCCTCCAGGTAGGCCTCTTGGCCAGCCGTGGTCCAAGACTTGGGGACCTTGATCTTTTTCAAGGCCTCTATGGACCGATCCACCGCATCCACATTCATCTTTACGATTTTTTCACCCTTTTTCCCATAGGTCTTTTTGATGGCGTCCTTTACATATTTGAAGACCTGTTCTGGAGATATCACGTTGGCGATCTGGAAGAAGGCCGCCTGCATGATCATGTTTATTCTTCCTCCCAGCCCCAACTCAGAGGCTATTTTGACCGCATCAATGTTGTAGAAATCCAGCTTTTTCAGGGCAATGGTTCTCTTCAAATGGTCGGGGAGGCGGGCTTCCATCTCTTTCAGACTCCAAGGAGAGTTGAGCAGAAAGGCGCCGCCTTCCTTGACCCCTTCCAGGAGGTCATACTCATCCACGAACGCAGGATTATGACAGGCAATGAGGTCAGAGCGAGTCAACAGATAGGGGGACTGGATTTTGTGGGGTGAAAACCGGAGATGGGACATGGTGATGCCCCCTGACTTCTTGGCATCATAGGCAAAATAGGCCTGAGCGAACATATCCGTGTTCTCGCCAATGATCTTTATGGCATTCTTGTTGGCCCCCACTGTGCCATCGGCGCCCAGGCCCCAGAACTTGCATCGAACCGTGCCCTCAGGCGATGGATCGATTTCCTCGCCCAGCGCCAGGGAACTGTGGGAGACATCATCAACGATGCCTACGGTAAAATGGTTCTTGGGGACCGAGGAGCGGAGGTTGTCGAACACTGCCTTGACCATGGTGGGGGTGAAATCCTTGCTGCCCAGCCCGTACCTTCCACCCACAATAATCGGGATCTCTCCCTTTTCGTGGAAGACGGTGCATACATCCCGATAGAGGGGCTCCCCCAAAGCGCCCGGTTCCTTGGTCCTGTCAAGAACAGCTATTCTTCTGGCGGTGGCAGGAAGGGCCCTTAGGAAGTGCTCCGTTGAAAAGGGGTGGTAGAGGCGCACTTTAATCAAACCGACTTTCTCACCCAGGCCGTTTAAGTAGTTTACCGTCTCTTCCAGAACGTCACAGCTGGATGCCATGGAGATGATGATCCTCTCTGCCTCAGGGTCTCCCACATAGTCGAATAGATTGTAGGGACGTCCCACCAGGGCTCCCACCTTTTGCATCTCCTCCTGGACGATGTGTGGGACCCTTTCATAGAACGGGTTTGCCCCCTCCCGGTTCTGAAAGAAGATGTCGGGATTTTGGGCCGTCCCTCTCAACTGTGGGTATTCCGGATTCATGCAACGGCTTCTGAAATCATCAATGGCGTCCCAGTCCACCAACTTTGCCATTTCTTCATAGTCGATCAGCTCAATCTTTTGGATCTCCATGGAAGTCCTGAATCCGTCAAAGAAATGGACAAAGGGGAGGCTTGCACGAATGCTCGCAAGATGGGCCACAAGGGCCAAGTCCATGACTTCCTGAACGGATGCCGAGGCGAGCAGGGAAAAGCCGGCCTGTCTGACCGCATTGATATCTGAATGGTCTCCGAAGATAGAGAGGGCATGGGCAGCAACGGCCCGAGCAGATACATGAAAGACAGCGGACATGATTTCGCCAGAGATCTTATACATGTTCGGGACCATGAGCAGCAGGCCTTGCGAGGCGGTAAAGGTTGTGGAGAGCGCACCCGCTGAAAGTGAGCCATGAACAGCCCCTGCTGCTCCCGCTTCAGACTGCATTTCCACAACTCTGAGGACCTGGCCAAAGATATTTTTCCGTCCATGGGCTGCCCATTCATCGCAATATTCCCCCATGCTGCTGGAGGGCGTAATGGGATAGATGGCGGCCACTTCACTCATGGCATAGGCCACATGGGCCGCTGCTTCGTTCCCCTCGATGGTCTTTGTCGTTCTGTTCATATTTTTCTCCCTTATAGGTGGAATTTCTTCACGGCGCTTGATAGTAAGAAACAAAATATTGTAATACTTTAGGCATTTGAAAAGCTCCCGGGCTAACCGGCATTCTCTGGGGGGGCCAAAAAATGTGCGCACGGCCCTTAAGTATGGCGCACAAAGCGGGATTGCTCTGATGGGCATGTTCTGTCAATAAAATCCCTTACAGGATTTTATTGAGCGCCTCCCGAATGCTCTCGGGAGGCTTAGAAGCCCCCGGGGACCGGGGCCGTTATCTAAAATTTTCCGAGAGAAAAATTTTAGCAAGGTTTTTGGCCGCTCCAGAGAACCCTGCTCAGCCCACCAAGAGTTCTTGAACGGCTGTTTCAAAAGGCTAAAATTTTACAAAACATTTAACTTAAACCATACAATTTTGAAAAGTCAACCGGATATAAAGTCGCGCAGCGATTTTATAACCTGAGGGTATATTAATGAAAAGAGAATATCCAGAGCGCCCTATCATTGCAGTGGGAGGAATCATTCTTCACGAGCACACCGTTTTGCTGGTAAAAAGGAACAGGGAACCCGCAATGGGGCAGTGGAGCTTACCCGGAGGAGCAGTGGAACTGGGTGAAAGGTTGGAAGAGGCCTTGAAGCGTGAAATTCATGAGGAAGTGTCTATAGAAATAGGGATTGGAGGGCTGGTCAGGCTTTTAGATCGAGTTGTGCATGATAAAATGGGTAGGGTGCGGTTCCATTATGTAATCGCTGATTACTGGGGTTGGAAGGTCGCTGGTCAAGCCCATGCCGCCTCTGATATCAGCGATGCTCGCTTTTTAACCCTAGAAGAAGCCCGAAAGCTGGGAATCCACAAGGAGGTGGAGGCGACAATTTTAATGGCAATGAAGATGAGAGATGAAAAAGCGGAGGCAGACGGAGACTGAAATAAACTATGTTAGAGTGCAGCATCAAGAGGGGCTATTTGACTGCGTCTAAGAGCCTTCTCCAGTTTCGTCCAGACCAATATATAATGAACGCCTTTCCCTTGATGGATTCGAAGGGAACGAATCCCCAGTACCTGCTGTCCTGACTGTTTTCTCGGTTATCCCCCATAACAAAGTAGTGGCCATCGGGCACGGTAACCGAGCAAAATGCACATTTTCCTGCGGGGTTCCCCCAGGATTCACCAGGGTTTTCATAATGTCCGTATTTGTCATCTAAGCGTTTTCGATTAATGTAAACGTCTCTTCCTTCCACCTCTATCTTTTCCCCTGGCAATCCAATAACACGCTTGATGAAATCTTTGCTCTTATCCTTAGGATAGATAAAAACGATGATATCACCCCGCTTTGGTTCTTTAATGGGGATGATCGTCTTACGAAGAAAAGGGATTTTTACGCCGTAAATGAATTTGTTGACCAGAATATGGTCGCCTTCGATGAGGGTTGGTCTCATGGATCCGGAGGGTATTTTAAAGGCCTGTACAACAAAGGTCCGGATAAACAAGGCAAGCAATACAGCAATGGCTGCAGCCTCAGCATATTCCCTCAGAGTGCTCTTTTTTTTGATACCCACTGTCTCCTTTTGATTCTCCAAAGCGCCTCCTGAATTGTCTTCACACTTCCTCTCAAAATTTTTGGATCGCATTTAATCCCTATTCAAGACATTTGTAAAGGGATTTTTGCGTTCCATAATGGAAATTCGTGCGTTATACGGGGAAGAATGGTACAATTTGTGCATCCTGAGGCCTAAGTCCTTCGATTCATAAATTGGATGACGAACTCATTCAGACTTCGGCTGAGCCTTTCGGCCGTGAGCCCTTCGATGAACTCAGGGTTTCGAGTAGAGCCGAGAAACTCAAGGCCGAAAGGCTCAGTGGAAGCAGAAAGCCATATTTCACCGGGAACAGATCAAAAGTGGGCGACGTCCCCATTTTGCTTCAAGCCTCTTTCAACTGGTTGAATTTACTACATAAAGAATGGGTACAAAAACGAAATACAATATATAGTGCTAATTTTGGTTATTGTGCACTATATATACACAAATTATATAAATTTTAATTAATTTATAAGAAAATACTTGACAAATAATGCCACATATATATGATAAACGATCACAAGGTAAATATAAATTGTGGTCAACATCTAGCTTGGAGGCGACATTGGGTGCCAATATTGTAAAAGAGATCCGAGAGGAACTCCTGATGAGTAAAGCGGAGTTAGCCAGAAAAGCAGGGGTTTCACCGCTGACCATCGACAGGATCGAGAAAGGTAAGAGTTGTCGGATGGAAACAAAGCGAAAAATCATTCTGGCTCTCGGTTATCACCTCTCTGACAAAGACAAAATTTTCCCTCAGGATTAAGAGAGTATTAAGTATGCCTGTAGCTAAGAAAAATCAACTGATCGGGTTGGATATTGGGTCCCATTCCATCAAATTGGTGGAAATAGAAGACAGCAAGAAAGGGAGGGTCCTCAGGAATTTTGGTATCATCGGGTTGCCCCAGAACGCCATCGTAGAAGGATCCATCAAAGAGATGGAGATCGTCTCCTCAGCCATAAAGAATCTTTTCAAACACCTAAGGATAAAAAACAAGAACGTGGCCAGCTCCATTTCAGGTTATTCAGTGATCGTGAAAAAAATATCCATTAGCCAAAGAAGCGATGCGGAACTTGAGGCCACCATACCGGACGAGGCAGAGCAGTACATCCCCTTTGATATCAGTGATGTGAATCTTGACTATGAGGTCTTGCCGTCTGCTGCAGGAGCGAAGGAAGGAGAAAAGGGCGACAAAGAGGGTGAACGAGAAGACATCATGGACATCATGCTGGTGGCCGCAAAAAAGGATATTGTTGAGGATTATGTGAGCTTACTCCAATTATCAAATCTCAATCCTGTTGTGCTTGACGTGGACGCCTTCGCCCTTCAGAACGCCTTTGAAACAAGCGCTGAAGAGACATCGGGGTGTTACGCCATTGTGAATGTGGGGGCTGAGGAATTGGGAATAAATGCCATTAAGGAGGGGATATCCATATTTACAAGGGATTCATCCTATGGCGGCTCCCAGATTACAGAGGCGATCATGTCGAAATTCGATGTCTCCCATGAGGAAGCTGACCGAATAAAATTGGGTGGCGTCAAGATGGAGCAGGAAAGGGCCGCCATGGAGGAGATTTTCACCTCTGTGGTATCGGGCTGGGTCCAAGAAATAAAACGGGCCCTTGATTTTCTTGGGACGACCTATCCAGATGAGAGTATTGAGAAGATTTTCTTGACGGGAGGTTCTTGCAGGATCCCCGGGTTTCAAAAGTACTTGGAAATGGAAACGGATATCCCCGTGGAGGAGTTGAACCCTTTTGCCAGTCTTCAAATAAATGAGAGGGTGTTTGATCCCAAGTATCTGGGCTATATGGCTCCCCAGGCTGCTGTGGCAGTGGGCCTGGCATTAAGGAGTGTGGGTGACAAATGATAAGAATAAATCTCCTACCATTTAGAGCCGCTAGAAAAAAAGAAAATATCAGAAGGCAGCTTACAATCTTTGCCCTGACTGTGGTGTTCGCGCTCGTGGTCATGGCCTATTATTTCATGAAATTGAGCACCACACTGTCCGATCGGAAAAAGCAGGAACAGCAGATAAAGGTTGAGCTTGCAGGTTACAAGAAGACCATTGAAAGAATCAACAACCTGGAAAAAAAGATAGCGGAAATAAGAAAGAAGCTGGACGTTATCAAAGATCTTGAAAAAAAGAAAACAGGCCCTGTCCTTTTGCTCGATCAGATTGCCACGGCGGTGCCCAAAGAGAAGCTGTGGCTCACATCCCTTGTGGAAAAAAAGGGCAAACTCACAGTGAATGGAACGGCAATGGATAATGAGACAGTGGCCGTCTTCATGACAAACCTGGAAAATTCAGAGCTTATAACAGCCGTAGACCTGAAGAGCACCAGGTTGAGGAGCCTTCCAAAATATAAATTGAGCGTTTCCGATTTCTCCCTAGAGTGCACCACATATGCCTTTAAGGAAGAGACGAAGGCTAAAGGGAAAGGGAGAAGGAGGAGATAAAGCGCCTGAGGTTTGGACAAAGGAAACGATAAGGAATGGATACCACGGCTCTTTTCGAACAAATCGAAAAACTAAAAATGGCTTACAGGGTCCTGATTTTTGTGGGGACCCTTGCGGTGCTAACGGCCCTCTTTGTCTACTTTTTCTATATACCCAAGGCAGAACAGATTGAGAAGGCGAATAAGCAGATAGCCACCCTGCAACAGAGACTCAACAAGGCAAGAATAAGGGCCAAGAATCTGAAGAAGTTTGAGCAGGAATTTGCGCAGGTGGATGCCCAATTTCAGGAGGCCCTTAAACTCCTGCCCAATGAGAAAGAAATACCGAACCTTTTGAGGAACATTACCCAACTGGGAAGTGATTCGGCACTGGAATTTCGCCTTTTCAGTCCCAAGAAGGAGAAAGCAGGGGATTTCTATATGGAAATCCCCGTGTCCCTGGAAGTGAGTGGTACTTATCACAATGTGGCTGTCTTTTTTGATAAAGTGGGACAGATGGAGCGAATCGTCAATATACTGAATGTGTCCATGAAGCCGGTGAAACCACGTTCCACCCAATTGGTCACCACATGTGACGCGGTAACCTACCGATTCAAGGGTAAAGAGGATGTCAAAGCGACTAGCAAGAAAAAGAAAAGATAGTCTACTTCTCGCGTTCGTTCTTGTTTTCTTTGCATTCGAGATGGTGCTGGCCTCGCAAGATGTCATTTACAAGGAGGCTAGGCCACCGAAAAAGATCTTTCAGGAAGAGAAAGAGCCAGGAAAGCCAGCGGCTGTGGGTGAGAAGAAAAAGGGGATCACCTATATTTATGATCCCACCGGCAAGACAGACCCCTTCAAATCCTTTATCGCCATACAGGAGGAGATGGAGGAGAAGAAAAAGAGAAAACCGAGGACATATCTGGAGACTGTTGATCTTTCTCAGTTGGAACTCTCCGTGATTATCACAAGCACAAAAGGAAATTGGGCCATGGTACGGGATTCAAAGGGTCTCGGCCATGTGATCAAGAAAGGGACCTTCATCGGGACGAATGGTGGCATCGTCCACGAGATTACGGATAAGGCGGTTATCATCCGGGAAGAATTTAGGGATTTCAGGGGTCGCAAGAAGTTTAAGGATATACCCAAGAATTTACCTTCTCTGCGATAAGCTGTCGCAGAGCACAGCACTGCCAACACGGAAAAACGGGCGTGGGGAGCAAATGGGGCAATGATTAAGATCATCTGGAACACAAAGAATCAATTTTCAGGGAGATCATCCATGGCGAATAAAAGCAGCCTTCATCAAAGGGGAGTGTTTTTTCTGTTAACCTTTTTCACTTCAGGGGCGTTGCTGCTCGGTGCCTGCGCCACGCCTTCCAGCCAGCAAGTCTCCTCCGAGGTGTCCGAGGCGCCCGTCATAGAGTCCTTGCAGGTGCAACCCTCCCCAGAGCAGACCGTGGTAGAGATCCAAAATTCCAGGCCTACTCACTATACGGCCTTTACGCTGATTGATCCACCCAGGGTCATTCTCGATATTCGGGGTGAGGTGGGTCCCGATCTTCGACAGACCACAGAGGTCAACGATGAAAATGTGAGAGAGATTCGTTTTGAAAAGGGAAAGACCCAGACCATGACCACGAGAGTGGTGGTCGCCTTGGCGCGGGCCGTGGACTATGAAGCGGTTGAGCAAGAGAATCGCATCCGCTTGATCCTCACGCCCAAGGGGACACCCCCCGGGACGGCTCAACTATCGGAAGGCCGTACGGGCAAAGGGCCTCAGGAGACGGCAGAAGCAGGTGTTATTACCCCGGCCGAACCGCGGATTTTTTTCAAGCCACGCCCCATCGGTCTAAATCAAGTTCTGGGCGTTGACTTCACCATGCTTGACGCCGGCAGATCTCTGTTGGTCGTGACGACCGATAAGAAGGTCCCTTATCAACTGGAACGATCGGGCCCCAAAACTCTACTACTGACCCTTGAGAAGAGTACGATCCCGCCCCTCCTCATGAGGCGGCTCGATTCCCGTTACTTCGAAGGAACCGTGGATCGTGTCAAGGCTACCCCCACGGACAGTCAAGTTGCCCTGGCCATTTCTCTCCGGGAAATGGTACCTTTTCATGTGAAACAGACAGAATCCGCCATAAGCATCGATTTCGGGCCGACCGCCATA
>JASFEQ010000105.1:0-11786 GCA_050124735.1 Desulfobacteraceae bacterium
CCCCATAACCACATCATTAACTGTAAAGGGATTGTGCGTCTTGACCGCCGCCACGTCGACCACCTTGATATCCGCATTTTTCAACGCCATTTCAGCGCATGGGGTCACGGCTGCAGCCATGTATGCTTTTTTCGCACGGGCATATCCATAGGAGAGTAACTGGATCGTTATGCCTTGATCAACAGAGAGTTCAGCCGCCTTCTCCTTTGTGGTAACAATTATTCCCGCGTTGCCATCAGCCGGGTGGGTCTGCGCGCCGAATGTGAGGATACCATCAGGGATGACCGGCCTGAGGCGATTTAGAGCTTCTTCGGTGCATGGTGTGATGCCCTCATCCTCTTCCACAAGAATTGTCTTCTTTTTTGAAATACGAACTTCAATGGGAATCATATAGCGTTTTTGGAATTCCCGATCATTGGCCAGAGAGTCCGTGTATTTTTCATAGCGATTCAAGGCCATGGCATCAGACTCTTCCTTGGATACGCCAAACTCTTTCGCCACGTTTTCCCCTGTCTTGACGGCGTTCACACCCGCCACCGGATCCAGCTCAAATCCATCCACCATCCAACTTTCGAACTCAGGTTTTCCGCCCAGCCCGGCCGGGTTAGGCCAGAGAATGTTAGGGCAGTTGGAACAACGGTCCGCAGTGGCGACCAGGACGTTTTGATGTGTGCCCATGTCGATGGAATTGGCGGCAAAGCTTAAGGAGACGGCAGAAGTTGCGCAGGCCTGTGCAATCAGAGGACCACTGATCTTCTCATTTCCAATTTGTGATGCGAATAGGGGCGGGGCAAAGAACCACTGTTTCTGGGGTATCGTTGACCCAAACACAAGCCCGTCGAAGATATCAGATGAAACTCCCCCAAGTTCAAAAAACTTTGTTGCCGTAGCCGCTGCGCAATCGACAGCTCTTTCATTTTGAAGGGAGCCTTGCCAGCGACAGAAGGGTGAACTCCAATATCCTTTATAAGGAATGAAAGTCCTGTTCCACATAGATTCTCTCCTTTCTGCAATTTAGTTTCAACAATGATAGCGGGACGCCCTTAAAATTCTTAGATATTTATTCACTTAATCGACAATTGTTCTCGCGCACAATGATTTCGCCTCTCTCCGCCGAGTAGCCAAGGTTTTGTCTGGGAAACTTCAGGAGAGGATGCAGGCTAAGTGAGCGTCAGTTACCGGGATCTTTCGAGCCAGGCCAAAGCTTCCTCTGCATCGTAGAACATCTGAAACATAAACGGGGCATCCACCATCTCAGACCATCCCTTGAACTGCTCCATGACCCCAACCACATATTCTTTCGGGGCTACGATGGCAACTCTACCCCCCCGTCTTTTCTCCAGTTCCTCTGGGAGTAAGCCCCTCAGGTAAATCATGAGCTTGTCAATTTGAGGCTGGCGAATGTCCACTTCCGCCTCAGCAAAATCCCAAAGGACGTCTTTGGTAACTTCTCCGGAGAAGTACTCTTGGGCTGCCGTCAAGATTTCATCCACGCTGATCTGCCCTTTGCAGACATAAGTGATGAGGTCTTTGGATCGATCTTTGTGGGTTACTATTGGAGCCATAGAAACCCTTGCACCGAATTTCTTTCAGGAGAGTAGAGCCCTTTTTACCAGCGCCTTGGTGATCTCAATCTTGTAAGCATTCATGCTCATGGGTTTTGCCCCGGCCACTGCCGCAACAGCTGCCCTTTCCGCTGTTTTGGTATCGATACCTTTTCCTTTGATGAGCTCTTCCGCATCCGTTGCTCTCACGGGTGTGGGGGCTACGGCGCCGAGGGCTAAACTGGCGTCCTGGCAGACACCGTCTTGCTCCAATATCACTGAAGCGACGCTTGCGATAGCAAAGTCAACAGGTTTCCTTAATGTGAATTTGATGAAGGTCTGCTTTGTCCGTTTTGGGAGATGAGGGACATGGACCTCGGTTACGAACTCATCGGGCTGAAGAACACTCCCCAAGACATCATAGCAGTCTTTGATCGGGACGAGCCTTTCTCCCTCTGGGCCAGCAATCTTAAGACTCGCGTCCAAGGCAGTGAGGGCAATGGCCATATCTGATGGACACACAGCAAAGCAGGCCTTGCCTCCCATGATGGCGTGGTAGCGGTTGTCACCTTTCACGGCATGGCAGGGGCCGCTGCCTTTCCGATAACACAGGATCCTTCCACCCATCTCATGGGGATACCTATAATACCAGCAGCGTGTATCCTGGCACAAGTTCCCGCCCAAAGTGGCCATATTGCGGATTTCAGGGGTGGCAACAGACTCAGCCGCTTCGGAAAGAACCGGATATTTATTCCTGATTACGGACGACCGGGCGATTTCGGACAGTTTTGCGGACGGGCCTATCCTCAATCCTTCCCCGTTCTCTTCAATGTTGTCCAGACCCGGGATGGTCTTGATGTTAATCAGGGCTTCAGGATAGTGGAGGAGAATGCGATCCTTGAGGCACCCGAGAAGATCCGTCCCGCCCGCGATCAGTTTCGTCCTGCTCTGATACTCCCTGAGCAATGAGAGGGCTTCATCCACAGATGTGGCGTTAAAATGTTTGAAAGATTTCACGTCTTGTTCTCTCCCGGTATCTTGCCTAATGCCGCGAGAACCTTGTCGGGTGTGAGGGGGTAGTCGCCCATCTTTTTGCCCACCGCATTGGAGACGGCCATGAGGATGGCACTGGGTCCAGGTGAAGTGGATATCTCTCCCACGCCAATGGCCTTGTAAAGATGGGTCTCGATAGGCGTCTCAAGGATCACGTTCTGAAATTGAGGAAGTTGAAGAAATGTGCGCCATTTATAATCCACCATATTAAGATTCAGGATATGCCCACTCGCCTCATCAAGGATGGTCTCTTCAAATATGGCCGTATCTATTCCTGCCGCCCCCAGGGCGCCATGGAGTTGACCCTCAATGGAAGGGGGATCGATAATTTGGCCCACGTCCGTGGCGATAACCACCCTGAGCAAATCCACTTTGCCTGTTTCTGTATCCACTTGAACCTCTGTAAACAGAATCAGAAAGTTGGGCACGGAATAGTCGGGGTCGAATCGCCCGAAACCGGTGATTGTATGCATGAGACCAAGGACCTTCCTCCAGGGAATACCTGCATCCGACCTGCCTTTGACATATACCATGCCATCTTCGCTTTCCAGATCTTCTGGGGCCACTTTCAGCATGGGGGCAGCCTGTTCCAGGAGGTTTTTCCTGGCGTCTTGGGCCGCGGCTATCACGGCAGAGCCCATGGCAAAGGTGCCCCTGGAGCCGAGAAGTCCAGAGTCGTATGGATTGATAAGGCTATCAGCAGGCGCTATGGTGACATCCTTTATGGGAATTTGCAGGACTTCAGCGACCATTTTACAAAGACTGCTTCTCTGGCCCACGCCCGGTTCAGCGACGCATGCATGTATGGTCGCAGAGTTGTCCGGATTGAGCCTCACGTAGGCCTCTGACACATCCTCACCCACATCCGCATTCCCGTGCACCCCCACGCCAACGCCTATCCGTTTGGCATCTTTGACCGCCGTAGGTTTAAACCACCCCTTCCATTTCTTTTTCCAACCAAAGGCCTCAGCGCCTTTGTCTATGGCATCAGAGTAGTCCCGGCCCCTGCAGACATACCATTTTCCGTCTCGCCAGTAATAACCGTCACCCGGTTTCACATAGTTCTTTTTGTAAATTTCAACGGGGTCAAGATCAGCCTTTGCCATGGCCGATTCCAGAATGGGAAACAATGCGCTCTGAAGCTCTTGGCCACCAAAACCCCTGACAATGCCTGAAGGGTTTCGATTCGTACAGACCAGTTTGGTCTTTACGTCCCAGTTAGGGCATCTCAGCATGAGTTGGGCTTCACCGCAACCCACAGCAATCTGGGCCTGCGCCATATCTGAGAATGCACCTGTGTTAACGAACCACTCTCCTGAAACGGCCGTTACTGTTCCGTCCTTCTTCATTCCCACCTTTCCACGAAACCGGGACCCTAGTCGCAAAGCAAATGCGCCAAGATGTTCTTCTTTTGTGAAACATACTTTAACGGGCCTGCCCGTAGCCTTTGCCAGTGCGGCCGCATAGAAAAATGGCTGCACCGAGTAGTTTTTTGAACCAAAACTCCCACCACATTGTGTGCCAATCGCTCGGATATCCGGGAAACCCATTTTGGGTATCATCATGTTCCGATGCCAGGTGACACTCTGCGTTGCAGACCAAACGATCAGTTTGTTTGGTTCTGTCCATTCAGCGATCACCCCGGGGGGCTCGATGGGCAGAGGATTTGGGATATTTTCATAGGCATAGGTCTCTTCACCCATAAAATCGGCTTCTTTGAATCCTTTTTCCACATCACCCAGAACGATCTCTCGAAGCATCTTAGGTCCGAACAGGAGCACATCAAAGGGAAGGAGATTGCCGGGAAACGCCTCGTATAGCTGGGGTGCATCAGGTTTTATGGCCTCTTCCACGTCATAGACGGCAGCGAGTTGTTCATATTCCACGTGGATTCGGTCCAGCGCTTCCACGGCCAATTCCCGGGTTACTGCGGCGACCAGAGCGACCGCATCACCTACAAAACGCACCCTCCTGTCAAGAACTCGCACATGACGAGGCATTCCCGTTGTCCAGTTAGGGGCATTCTTATGGGTCAAAACCGCCTTAACCCCAGGGATTGTTTCCGCCTTGCTTGTGTCGATGCTCGTGATATGGGCATGGGGGTAAGGACTTCTGAGAACTTTGCCATGGAGCATTCGCGGCATTTCCATATCGTCAATGTACTTTGCTCTGCCTGTGACTATCTGAACGGCATCCTTGCGGGGTGTTGGTTTTCCTATGTACCTGTATTCCTGGGACATGTGCGTCATTTTCCCCTTTTGGCTGCTTCCAGCACGGCATCCACCACATGGTAGTGGCTTATGCACCTGCAAAAGTGTCCCGAAAGGGCCTCCTTGACTTCTCGTTCATGGGGAGGGGGGTTGTTGTCCAGCAGTGCCTTTGAGGCCAGAATCATTCCTGGCGTACAGAATCCGCACTGAAAGGCGGCATGGTCAATAAAGGTCTGTTGTAGCGGGCCAAGTTGCCCGGTCTCAGGATCTTCTAATCCTTCAATGGTCGTTATGCGCCTTCCATCGCATTCTATGGTCAGGGTCATGCATGACAGGATGGGTTTTTCGTCCATGAGGACTGTGCAGGATCCACATGCGCCGTGATCACAACCGATTTTGGTCCCAGTGAGGCCCAGAGTCTCTCTGAGGGTGTATGCCAGCGTGTGGGAAGGGAGCAATCCGCTGATCTGCTCGCCAATGATCAACGGAGTTTTTTCACCATTGATGATCAGGTTGATCTTGTTTCCTTCCGTGTCTCTGTCCTTATTCATTCCCTGATGTGCACCTATTTTCAGAAGAAATTCAAATGTCAACTAGTCTGAAAAGTGGTTCGTTTTCATTTCCACAGTCAAACCATCAACGTCCAGCAAGGTTTCTGCCAAGGCCCCTGTCTTGGGTAGTTCGTAGGCAAAGAAAAAGCGCATGGTATAAAGTTTTCCCTGGAGGAAATCTGCTTCCGATTCAGATGGGCTACTTTCTAGTCCCTTTTGGATGGTTATGCCTTGCAGCAGCCATTGCCACGCCACACTAATGATGCCAAAGAACTCCAGATATACTGTGGCGTCTGCCAAGAAAATCTCTGGGCCCTGTTTTACAGCCACATCCAGAAGATGCGCTGTTACCTCTTTGAGGCTTGCTATGGCATTCTCCAATGCCTCAGCATAGGGCTTGAGTTCCGGAATAGCATTGGCGTCTTTGGTGGTCTCCTGAACCTGCTCCAAAAAGAGCTCAAAGGCTCTCCCGTCTTGAATTCGGACCTTTCTGCCCAGGAGGTCTTGCCCTTGAATGCCTGTCGTCCCCTCATGAATCGGATGAATTCGCACATCCCGGTAGTGTTGCTCAACCGGGAACTCATCACAGTAACCATACCCGCCCAGACACTGAAGTGCCTGACTCACAGAAAGGATGCACATTTCCGAGGGGTAGGACTTGGCCACGGGCGTTAGAAGATCTAGCAGTAAGGAATATTTTTCCTTTTCTTCACCGGTAAGGACGATCTCCATATCCGCGTACATGGCGCATTGAAAAAGAAGGGAGAGGGCCCCTTCCACAATGGCACGCTGGAAAAGGAGCATTCTTTTCACGTCCGCATGCTCGATAATGGGGACTTGGGGTTTGCTTGGATCTTTATCCGAGAGCCGCCTTCCCTGGGGCCGCTCTTTGCAATAATCGAGGGCCGTATAATAGGCAGATGAGGCTATTCCTGCAGCCCCGAGACCCACATCAATTCTTTGCTCATTCATCATCTGGAACATGCAGGCCAGTCCCTTGTTCGGTTCTCCCACTAACCAGCCCCGACAGTCGTTGTTTTCCCCCATGCTCATCTGGGTGATTGGAGACCCCTTGTAGCCCAGCTTGTGATAGAGCCCTGCAATGTTCACGTCATTGAAGACCAGCTCTCCGCTTCTGCTGGGACGGAGCTTTGGTACGGCAAAAAGGGAAATACCCTTTACACCAGCAGGGGCCCCCTTGATTCTCGCGAGCATGAGATGAACCACATTTTCAACGGCGTCGTGATCGGAAGCGGAAATAAATATTTTTTGACCCCGGATCATGTGGTAACCCTGATCTGTGGGCTCCGCCACGGTCATGATGTCTCCCACGGAACTTCCCGCCTGGGGTTCGGTCAAGGCCATGGTGCCCTGCCACTCACCAGAAAACATCTTGGGAACGTATGTCTCCTTTAGCTCGTCCGACCCAAAGGCCTCAATGAGGTGGGCAGCGCCATCCGTGAGTAGGGGATAGACCATGGCGGAATAGTTGGCTGCCGCAAAAATAAAACGGCACGCAAAGGCGATCATGAGGGGCAGCTGTTGACCTCCCATTTCCGCGGGCGCGTTTGAACCAATCCATCCTCCTTCGCCGCATTCTTTTAGAAAGACCTTCACAGAGGGGTGAACCTTGACCTGTCCGTCCATGTATTGGGGCGGGTTCTTGTCCATCTCCTGGAGATTGGGTCTTAGAATGTCCTTCCCTATCTTCAGAGCCGTTTCAATGACCATGTCGAAAATGTCCCGATTGTGTTCTTCGTAATAGGGATACTGGGTCAGCGATGTGGCATCAAAAATTTCATAGAGTAAGAACTTCAGATTCCTCTCACTGACAAATTTTTCTGCCATTTTGTACTCCCTCCAACAAGATTGAACTCTGATGTGTGTTCAAACACCTATGGGCATTTCAGTAAACCTACATCGCCCTGTATCCACCATCGACAAACAGCGTAATCCCAGTCACATAATCCGATGCAGCGGAACTCAAAAAGACAACCGCCCCTTTAAGGTCCTCTGGAACGCCGAAGCGCGCCATCGGCACATGGGCAAGTATGTGATCACCCCTTTTGTCCATTGTTGCCCGGGTTAGGTCAGTTTCAATAAAAGCTGGAGCAATAGAATTTACTCGTATATTGTGCTTGGCCCATTTCACGGCAAGGTCCTTGGTGAAGGCTTCCATAGCCCCCTTACTCGTGTTGTATGCAATAGCGTCCATGATCTCAGAGGGCGCTCCGGTCGTACCAAAGATAGAGCTCACATTAATGATTTTCCCTCCGCCCTGTTCAATCATGGTCTTTCCAAAAACCTGTGAACATTGAAAGGTTCCCGTGACATTGACATTGATCACTTTTTTCCATCCCTCAATGGGATAATCCTCGGTAGGGGCTCCCCATGTGGCGCCCGAATTATTGATCAGTATATCAATTTTTCCAAACTGTCTCAGAACCAGGTCTCGGACTTTGGTGATATCTTCCAGTTTAGTGATATCGCATTTCACCCCTTCTGCCCGCACACCTATCTGAGCGATCTTTGCGGCAGCCTCTTCGCAGTTGGTCTTTTTTCTTGAACATAGCACCACATCACTGCCGGCCTCAGCTAGCCCCTCGGCCATAATAAAACCTAATCCCCTTCCTCCACCCGTTACAACGGCAACCATGCCGGTTAAATCAAATAGATTGAGTGCTCCCATGCGTTCTCTCCCACGCTCTTGTTTTTGTGCCCAGAAGGCCGCATCATTTACACCTTTATAATGCAGGCATCAGCCTGGGCCAATCCGCCGCATATGGCCGCAAGGGCATAACCTCCTCCGCGACGACGCAGTTCATACATAAGGTTCATGATGAGGCGGGCTCCACTCGCCGTATTGGGGTGCCCAATAGCGATAGCACTCCCATTAATGTTGGTTTTTTCATGGAGGGCCTTCGCTTTGGCTTTGTCCTTATCGACCATCAAAAGCAAGCTGACCAAAGGAACGGCTGCAAAGGCCTCATTAATCTCAATGACATGGATGTCATTGAGGGACAGGTCGGCCAACTTCAGGGCCTTTTGAGCGGCAAATGCAGGCCCTTCAGGCATGCGCAAGGGGCTTATAGCAATCGAAGACATGGATACAATTTCGGCTAAGGGC
This sequence comes from Desulfobacteraceae bacterium, assembly GCA_050124735.1. Classification (GTDB taxonomy): domain Bacteria; phylum Desulfobacterota; class DSM-4660; order Desulfatiglandales; family HGW-15; genus JASFEQ01. The sequence goes on from JASFEQ010000105.1 coordinate 8,486, forward strand.
TCTAGCCCTAATTCTTCGGCCTTTGATTTTGTCATGAAAAGGACAGCCGTTGCCCCGTCGTTCAATCCTGGGGCATTCCCTGCCGTCACCCCTTTGCATCCGTAGATGCCGGGAAGTTTGGCGAGTTTGTCAAGGGTACTATTTGGCCTGTACTGCTCGTCAATGTCGAGTTTGATTGGATCTCCTTTTTTCTGAGGAATTTCCAAGGCCATCATTTCATCTTTGAACTTATCGGCCTCCCATGCCTTACCATAATTCTGGTGGCTTCTCAAAGCCCATTCATCTTGCTCTTCCCGTGAAACACCATACTCACTCGCCACGTTATCCGTATCAACGGAGACCGGGTTGAAGTCCTTGTACCCCAAGGCAAAGAGCGGGTCCTCCATCTTCACGTCTCCTATTCGGAATCCTTCCCAGCGCAGCCCTCTGACAACGAGGGGTTCCTGGCTGAAGGAGGTGGCTCCCCCGCCTATGGCGCATTGAATCTCGCCTGAAACCATGGCACGGCAGCCAAAGTGCAAAGCTGACATGGCAGACACACAGGCCTTATCAATGGCAACAGAGGGTGTTTCCGGAGGCAACTCCGCCTTGATGAGGGTCTGTCGAGCGGCAACAGGCGTGTAGACATCCTTGCAGACCGACGTATCTCCAACCCCCCAGAAGACCTCATCAACCTGGTCGCCGGGGACGCTGACCCTGGCCAAAACCTCTTTCATGGGAAGTGCCCCCAGTTCAAAATAATCATATTCTCGCAAGGAGCCACAATAGCGGCCAAAAGGGGTTCGAACCGCACTCACGATGACGATATCTTTGTACATAGTTTCCTCCCTTAACTTTTTTTTAAAATGTGACCCAACAGAAACAACGGAGCCAGCTTATCTAAAGAGGGATATTCCCGTGTTTCCTGTAAGGTCTTTGTGGTTCTGCTTTGCCGTCCAATATGCCTAATGCGGACACCAGGTGCCTGCGCGTATCCTTGGGGTGAATGACGGCGTCGATGACCGATCGAGAAGCAGAGTGGTAAGGTGTCAGATAGAGATCCTGATATTCCTTTAACTTCTTATCAAGAAAGGCTTTCGGATCTTCGGCAGCGGCTAGTTCTCTCCGGTAGAGTATCTTTACAGAAGGTTCTGCGCCCACCATCTGCATTTCAGCAGATGGCCAGGCAAATACCTGGTCAAAGCCGATCTGGTGGACACCCATGGCAGGAATGGCTCCCCCATACATCTTCCTGAGGATCAAGGAGATCTTTGGGACCGTCGCCTCTGTCCAGGCGTAAAGCATTTTTGCACCGTGTCGAATAATACCGCTGTGTTCCTGGCGAACGCCGGGGAGAAAGCCGGGCACATCCACCATGGTGATCAAGGGGATATTAAAGGCATCACAGGTTCGGATGAAACGCGCCCCCTTGTCTGAGGCGTTAATATCCAGACATCCGCCGAGGAATCGGGGGTTGTTGCATACGAACCCTACCACCTGGCCTGCCAAGCGGGCAAAGCCGACCACCAAGTTTTGCGCGAATCTGGGGTGAATCTCAAAAAACTGGCCATCATCAACCACGGTTTTGATGACCTGTATCATGTCATAGACCTTGTGCATTTGGATGGGGACCATATCAATGAGTTCAGGTGTCTCCCTGTCCACGGGATCGGTACATTCCTTGGTGGCAGGCCTTTCAAGATTATTTTGCGGGAGATACTCAAGAAGATGTTTGATGGCATCTAGACATGCTTTGTCGTCTTTCGCACTCAGGTGAGCCACACCCGATTTGGTACTATGGACATTTGCCCCACCCAGCGCTTCGAAAGAGACTTCTTCTTTTGTCACTTCCTTAATGACTGCGGGTCCCGTGATAAACGCATGGGAGGTCTTTTCCACCTGAATGAAGAAATCGCACAGGGCTGCCGAATAGACAGCACCTCCTGTGCATGCGCCCATAATGGCCGCGATCTGGGGTACGATCCCCGAGTTAAGGGAATTCTGATAGAACATGCCCGTAATGCCGTACACATTATCCATGCCTTCATGGATTCGGGCCCCTGCAGAATCGTTCAGGCAAATCACAGGAACCATGTACTCCCGGGCAAGTCTCAGGATATAGTGAATTTTGGCCCCATGGATTTTGCCGGTAGACCCACCAAGGACAGTGGCATCCTCGGAGTAGATAAAAACCTTTCGTCCGCTTATGGTTCCATGCCCCGTGATAACCCCGTCACCAAGGAATTTCTTCTTGTCCATGCCGAAATCCTGACACTGATGCTCGGCCAGCATGTTCATTTCCACAAAGCTCCCTGGGTCCATGATATGATCGATTCTTTCACGGGCCGTCATTTTCCCCATTTTGCGCTGCTTTTCCAGGCGTTCTTCTCCCCCGCCTCGCAGCGCTTCAGACTCTTTTTCCTGAAGCTGGGCCAGCTCTCTTTCCCAGGTCTTTTGGTCAGGCATGGCTCTTTGGCTCCTTTCTTCCGGTGTTAAGGTCTTGATATGAAGCTTTTCGGACTGAGGTCCTGTTCAAGTCATTCTTCTCTTTTCTGAATGAGCTCGATCAAGACGCCGAAAGTGCTTTTGGGGTGGATAAAAGCAACCAGATCCTTGTGGGCGTTCAGATAAGGCTTTTCATTGATCAGTTTTATTCCATTCCCCTTTAGGCGGTCCAATTCGCTCTGAATATCATCCACTTCAAAGGAAATGTGGTGAATCCCTTGTCCCCGCTTTTCGATGAACTTGGCGATCTGGCCCTCTGACTCTGTGGACTGAAGTAGCTCAAGGTTGGTGCCTTTCATGGGGATAAAAGAGAAGATGAGCTCTCCAAAATTCTCCCTTTCTGAAGTGGAAAGGCCAAAATTTTCGCTGAAAAAGGTTCTGGCCTCCTCCAGGTTATCCACGGCCAGGCCGATATGGCTTACTTTCTTAATCATCTTCAATCCCTCCGATTAAGTGCTTGATTGAATTAAATATTGAATTATATTCTAAAGTCTATGATGTCAAGAAAAAAATCAAAAAGCCAGCGAAAGCAAACATATATAGGATAATAACACATTATTATCAGCAAGTTAAGTCATTTTAAACTTTCACTTTTCATCTCGTTTTTTTCCTTGACACGCCTCAACTTTTGAATTAAATATTGAATTAAATGTTATACATAGGAATCCAGGATGAATAAGAACCCAGATGCCGCAGCAAGGGGAGCCCTGGCTGAAATGGCGCATAAACAGAGACCCCATACGTTGATCGAAGAAGCCTATCGAAAAATCAAGCAGATGCTTCTTGAGCAGAAATTTGCCCCTGGGCAGCGGTTGGT
>JASFEQ010000106.1:0-11615 GCA_050124735.1 Desulfobacteraceae bacterium
TATAGGATGAGGAAAATATGGATCTTGAGCGTCTTTTTCATATTTATGGGAGTGAACTCATTTGACTTCCGCTGCAACCTGCCTGATGAACGTCTATCCCGAGAGATAAAAAAGGATCAGGGAGAAGAAAGGATCAGTCAGGATCCCATCTTTGCGCCGTTGGAAATAGGGTAAAAGCCAAGGAAAGCAGGTGATTCATGAAAAAGGTCTGCCTGACATTCATCTTTTTCGCGCTACTCATATTTTACGGGTCTGCAAACGCTGAACAGGCCCCGGAGGAGCTTCTAAGGGCAATTGTTCGGATACAGGCCATGGTTCCGGAAAATGCACGCACGGCTGTTTCTCTTGGGACAACCCGGGAAGGAAACGGCGTGGTCATTGACAAAGAAGGTTATGTGCTCACCATCGGCTATCTGATTTTGGAGGCAGAGCGCATAGAAGTTGTTGGACAGAGCGGTGAGACACTAAAAGCCACCTTTGTAGCCTACGACCATAACAGCGGGTTTGGTATTTTACGGACAGAAAAGCCCCTCAAAGTAACACCCATGAAACTGGGGCAATCCTCTGACGTCACCGTGGGAGACCCTGTACTGGTGGCGAGCTACGGAGGTCCTGACGCGGTTCAAGGTGCCCGGGTCATTACTCGTAAGGAGTTTGCAGGTTATTGGGAGTATCTGCTGGAAGATGCCATATTCACGACCCCTCCTCATCTCAGTTTCGGCGGAGCAGCGCTCATAGGGCGAAATGGCCGGCTCGTTGGGATCGGGTCCCTGTACACCCGCGTCACGCTTCCAGGCATCGGTGCCATGCCCACTAACGTGTTTGTTCCCATTGACCGCCTTAAACCGATTCTCGATGACCTGATTGTGAGAGGTCGTTCTCGCGAGCCGCCGCGGCCCTGGCTGGGTTTGTACTCGGAAGAGGCGCACGGGCGCGTGGTCATTCTTCGAGTCGCCTCAGGAAGTCCTGCTGAGCAGGCGGGCCTCCAGCCAGGCGATATCATCCTGAAAGTGAAGAAGGGTGCCGTTAAGGGGCTAGCTGATTTTTATCGAAAGGTGTGGGCCCTTGGTGAGGCAGGGGTTGACGTGCCCGTCAGCATCCTACAGGAAACTGAGATTCGTGATGTGGTCGTCCACTCTGCGGACCGCCATGAATATCTGCGGCTTGGTCCAGGGCACTAACATAATTTCCTGGCGACTACCCATAGAACTCCCCCGAACGGAACTGGGGGAGGCCGGGAAGTCTTCAATTCACGACCAAGTAATGATGGCCCGTTAGGGCCCCATATCAAACCCCGGCCAATCCCGCTTATTTCTTGATGACCCTGAATTCAGCCCGTCTGTTCTTGGCCCAGGCCTCTTCATCGTTTCCGCGAACGGCTGGCCTCTCTTCCCCATAGCTGATGGTTGAGATCCTGCTTGCAGAGATACCCAAACCCGTGAGAAATTTTGCAGTCCCGCTGGCCCTTCTTTCACCCAGGGCTAGATTGTAGTGATTGGAGCCCTGCTCATCACAGTGCCCCTCTATCTGCACCGAGAAACGGGGATTTGCACGTAACCACTTGGCCTTTTTTGTCAAGTTTTCACGCGCGGGTGGTTTCAAAGTGGATTTGTCAAAGTCAAAGTAAATGGGCGCTGATTCAAATGCTTGAATCTCTTCTTCAAGCATTTGCGTGCGCTCCTCTTCGCGCGTCCTTGCCCGCCGTTCTGCTTCCGCCCTCTTCTCCTCTTCCAGGGCGCTCATTTCTATCTTAGAGGGCTCCCTTCGCTCTCCTGCCTCAGGGGAGACAGTGCCGGGCCTGTCTTCTTCCATCCTGAATTCTTTTTTAGTACAAGAGCCTGTTATTAAAAGGGAGGAGCAGAATAGGGCCAATGTCATCGAAACTATGGTCCTTCTTTGCATGGCGATCTCTCCTTTCCAGCTTTTATTCACTTAATTTGAAACTGAACAATAAGACATCACTTGAGCTCTCTTGTCAATATCTTCCATATCCGTGACCCTGAAAAACAGGAAGGATCTCCGATTGTCTTCCATTCTCCTTGACATAGGAAAGCCATTCTTTTTAAATCGAGCCTAATGCTTTTGCGTGTATGAAAGTGGGAAAGCTATAGACATGGAGGCCCTTGAAATCAACGTCTTTGCTGCAGGCTTCTATTGGGAATCAACGGACGGGTTTTCCAGGGTGTTTTACGAGAACCTCTATTGAAAGGAGCCAGACCATGAGTAGGCCGTTTCAGACGTTGAGTGAAAAAGAGATCACTCTGGAAATGGAGGACTTAGTCAAAGAGGGGCGTGATGCGGGAATGGATCAGGCTCAAATAATTGCGACTGACAAGGTGGTCGTGGATGATCGGGTGTCATACAAGTGTATGTTTTCTTGTTCAGGTTATAATACCAATCTGCAGTGTCCACCGTTTTCCATGAAACCTGCAGAGACTAGGGAATTGTTGCAGAAATATAGCTATGGGATTTTTTACAGAAAAAAGGGTATCCCGGAGCATTTTTGCGGCTTGGAGGCGGACAAAAGTAATCAGTGGGCCAAGATATCTCGTGAACTGCAGCAAACAATGGCCAATCTGGAAGCGAGCGCTTTTTATAAAGGCTTTTATTTTGCCCTGGCGCTCGGGGGAGGAAGGTGCAGAATATGCTCCCTAGAAGGTAAATGCGAAGGATTGGAAAATCGTGCCTGCATCCAGCCATTCATGAGCCGGCCTTCGATGGAAGCTATCGGCATAGATGTCTACTCAACACTGAGAGGTCTGGATTGGAAAGTCTCTGTGATCGGGAAAAAGACAAATCCTAAGGATGTGGAAACAGCCGGATACTGCGGTCTTCTTCTACTCTACTAGCGTAAATCCTTCTCGGCAATCTCAAGCTATGGGGGCTGATCTAGGTGACGCCTCCCACGACCAGGATTACCCCAACCAGTACACGCATGCTCAACACCTCCTGGCGAGATGGGAGGCCTATGAAAAATGTGAACAGTTCTTAACCATTTCATGCATATACAATATGGACATTCTGACCAAAAAGCGCTATCTTGTGGACCCTCAATGAGTCTGGCGACAAATTAACCCAACAACACAACCCTTACCTTCTGGAGTGAGCTATGAAAAAATTTACCAGAAGGTGGAGTGAACAGGACCTCCGAGGGATTTCTATACCCTCTGGGAGGCTTTTATTTTAGGGAGAAGACCGCGTGATAGAGCAGCGCGCCAAGCGGAAACTGAGTGCCATCCTGAGCGCAGATGTGGAGGGTTACAGCCGCCTGATGGGAGAGGACGAGTTGGGGACTGTGCGTACTCTGGAGGCCTACAGGGAGATGATCGCTGAGGTCATCAGGAATTACAGTGGCCGGGTGGTGGACTCTCCCGGGGATAACATTCTGGCTGAGTTTACCAGTGTGGTAGATGCTGTAGAGTGTGCGGTTGAAATCCAAAAGGAACTTAAAGCCAAGAACGCCGAGCTTCCCAAGAATCGCAGGATGAGGTTCCGAATTGGGATTAACCTGGGGGATGTTATCCAGGAAGGTGAGCGCATTTATGGGGATGGGGTGAATATCACGGCTCGGATAGAGGATCTTGCAGAGGCTGGGGGGATCTGTGTCTCAGGGACCGCCTATGATCAGGTCAAAAATAAGCTGGCCTTAGCGTACGAGTATCTCGGAGAGCAGTCAGTCAAGAACATCTCCGAGCCAGTGCGGGTGTATCGGGTCGTCATGGAGGTCAAACGCAGTCGTCCAGAATCTAGCGGGGAGTACGGGTTGCCTGACAAACCCTCTATTGCAATACTGCCTTTTATAAATATGAGTGGCGATCCTGAGCAAGAGTATTTCAGCGACGGGATGACCGAAGACCTTATAACCGACCTGTCCAAGATCTCCGGATTATTTGTCATCGCCCGCAACTCTGCCTTCACGTACAAAGGAAAGGCCGTGAAAGTAGAGGAAGTGGGCCGGGAGCTGAGTGTGCGGTATGTGCTGGAGGGAAGTGTACGGAAAGTAGGCAACCGGGTTCGGATCACGGCCCAGCTGATCGATGCAATGACAGAGGGGCACCTTTGGGCTGAACGATATGACCGGGACTTGGAAGACATTTTTGCGCTGCAAGACGAGGTCACGCAGAAGATAGTGACAGCTCTGGCGGTCAAGTTGACGGCGGATGAACAGGAGCGTCTGGTGCACATATACACAGACAATATGGAGGCCTATGACTATTATTTGCGGGGGCTGGAATATTTATATCGATTAACAGAAGAGGGGAATGTTCAGGCACGCCAGATGTTTGAGAGAGCCTTTGAATTGGATCCAGAGTTTGCCTCAGCGTATGCCTACCTTGGTCTTAGCCACTGGATGGAGTGGTCTTTTGGGTGGAGCCAAGATCCCCAGTGTCTGGAACGAGCTTTTGAACTGGCGCAGAGGGCCACGGCCTTGAATCAATCGCTGCCCGAAGCCCGCAGAACACTGGGCGAAGTGCATCTATGGAGAAAGCAGCACGAGCAGTCCATCGCAGAGTATGAGGTGTCTGTTGATCTCAATCCCAACTACGCTGATGGTTTTGTGGGATTGGGTAATGTTCTCAGTTTTTCGGGGAGGCCGGATGAAGCTGTAGGGTTTATAAAGAGGGGCATGCTTCTCAACCCCATGCACCCGGTTTATTACCAATGGAACCTGGGCCATGCCTATTTCCTGACACGGCAATATGAGGAGGCGATTGAAGCATTGAAGAGAGCCCTCAGTCGTAACCCCAATTTTCACCCTGCCCACGTCTATTTAGCTATCATGTATAGCGAACTGGGACGGGAGGAAGAGGCCAGGGCCGAGTGGGTAGAATTCGTAAACAGAAGTCCCCAGACCACTCCAGAGGCTTGGAGGCAAAGGCTTCCCTATAAAGATCCAGCAGTAATCGGGCGCATATTTGACGCTGTGGGCAAGATCCTGTCAAGGGGGGGCTGAAGTAGAGATCAAATTACCGGAAAATAGAGGAAACAGGACACTTTTTTGTTTGAAATTGGGGAAATGTGCTATATGTTTGGGGGAAGTGAAGCAGCCATGTGTTGTTGATGTATTTGTCGAGGTAACCGAATTGGCCTAAATTCAATATCTTGAAAGGAGGACAGTTATGGCTACAGGGAGTACATACACCATTGTTGAATTGGTTGGAACGAGTGATAAATCTTGGGAAGAGGCCGCTAAATTGGCCGTGGAAACCGCTGCAGCGACGCTTAGAGATCTGAGGGTTGCCGAGGTTATTAGACTGGATATGACCGTGGAAGACGGTAAGGTCAAGTTTTACCGAGCCAGGGTTAATGTGTCATTCAAGTATCAAAAGGAGGGTTAAAAAAAAACAGAGAGAACAGGATAGCATTCTACTGCATATTAGATACAGGGACTTTTAATTTTCCTGTCATTAATGAAAAAGGGCACGCCATCATGATTTGATGGAATGCCCTTTTTTAGCTTGAACAGCTCTTAACCTACATCGACATTTATTGCAGCAGGGCCTTTTTGACCTTGCTCTACGTCAAAGGTCACTCTGTCGCCTTCTCGGAGAGACTTGAAGCCGTTCCCATTGATCCCTGAGTGGTGAACAAATACATCAGGGCCGTCTTCCTGCTCAATGAAGCCGTAGCCTTTGCGGTCATTAAACCACTTCACAATTCCATCAGCCATAATGACAACCTCCTTTCAAAAATTCTCATGGTTCCAAACTTCAGGTTGCCACTCTTGACAAATGGATCTTTCCCTCAGAACGAAACCGGCCCGCCAATAAAGACGGGCCTTTATTGATTACACCTATGATAATCTGTTTCTGGGTAAAATCAAGTTATTTTTTCCATATAAAGTCACTTTTCCAGGGTGGAATAGGACTATGGGATGGATTTGAAACAAAAAGGAGGATTTTGGCCGCCCCCATATCATGAAACGCATGGCAAAAGTATCCCTATATTTATTTTGTTCGGTCGTATCTCTATAAAAATTAATTAAACTTTAATATGGTAGAATTATTAAAGGATTTTTTGTATAATTAAGGTAAATTTATCCGCCTTCGCAGAAAACCAGGGGCTTGCCCGTGGATGAATGCGCAAGTTGCAAGCCTGCTTCGGCGTGATGTCGCCCTTACCAAGGCGGATAACCACGGCGTAGCCGTAGGCGCCCGTCCTCCGCAGTAGCCTGCTACGGAGGATGGAAAGACGGGTCATGACCTTGGGACCACGGGTTTACCCGTGGGGCTCCATTTGCCATAAAAGAGAAAAGGATGGAACAAGAAAGACCTAAGCGCAGTTTTAGGAAACGCGCAGCGAATGCCAGTTGGATCATTCCTCTGATCGGCTTAGGGGCATTGGTCGTTACGTTAGAATTAAACGAATCCACTGACGGAGATCTTGTCTTTGCCATTTTGTTTACAGCGGTCTTCTTATTATCGATCATGGGGATTATTTTCGCCATCATGGGTATTTTCGGTCGTAAGCCACATGGCGCAAAACCAACTATTGTACCCTCGGCCTTTGGCATTATTCTAAATGGAGCGTTAATTGGGCTTTACATTTGGTGCGCCGCGTCTGCCTTTAGAGGTGTATCTATTGCCCAGCACAGCATTCAACCATCAAATGCCATGATGATTACGATGAGTCCAAATCCATGTGATGTGCATAGTTCCTCAGCTTTCCATGAAAAACCATACCCTTACATGTGGTACTACAGAACAGAGGTAAAAAATATACTTCCCTTCCCACTTCAAATAACCTGGTTTGCCACCTTCTATTGGGTTGATGATGAGTGGGTCCTCCGGGAAGAATTTGAGGGAGATGTCTTTGCGAGTTGGTATACGGAAGGCGATCCTTGTCCAAATGGTATTATTCAACCAGGACAGACTGCAGTACGCGATCCAAGTATGCAAGGATCTCCTGACCCAAAGGGGGGAATTTCCAAATGGGCATATATAGCCAGGGACCCAGGCGGTCAGGAGTACTATTTAGAATCGGTTGTGGAACTTGTCCCCTTCACGAAGTAGAATCATGGAGTCTCAGCACGTGCTCCGTAGTGCGTTAGAAATCACACATGGGAAGATTTTCCAACCCATACTGTCATCAGGAGGTTTCACGTTCAAGCATGTTTCGCTGCACAAATACCTGCCATGTATGATATTGCTATCATAGGGGCTGGACCAGCCGGAGCCACACTCGCCAGGCTCATTGGGGCCAGCTATAAAGTGTTGTTGGTGGACAAGAGAAAGTTGACCGAACGACCTGAGAGCTTTTCCTCGAGAAAGTGCTGCGGTGGCCTCCTGGCGCGTGATGCGCAGAGAATGCTGTCCAAACTGGGATTGGGTCTGCCCAAAAGTGTCCTTGAAGAACCTCAGCTTTTCGTGGTCAAGGCTGTCGATATGGAGCAGGGGCTGGAGAGGTATTATCAACGTCACTATATAAACATGGACCGACAAAAATTTGATCGCTGGTTATTATCTCTGGTCCCTTCAGATGTTGACATTAGAACAAACTGTCGCCTCAAATCATATGCATCGGAAGATAGCTTTTTCAAACTCACCCTTGTCCAAGACAGTAAAACCTACGTGGAGAGATCGAAGATCTTGGTCGGAGCTGACGGGGCCACTTCAAAAGTTCGTCTGCAGTCTTCATCCAGTAGGCCTTTTCCAAACAAGTATTTCGCCATACAGGAATGGGTAGAGGGAGACAAAAATTTCCCTTACTTCACTTCACTATTTGATCGAGAAATCACGGATTATTATTGCTGGACCATTCCAAAAGGAGACTACTTGCTTATTGGGGCAGCACTCCACCCAAAGCAAAAGACGTCTGAGAAGTTCAACCTGCTGAAAAGCAAGCTGAAACATCGCGGGTTTGAGTTCGGTAAGACCGTATGGAGAGAAGGGGCCTTTATTCTGCGGCCCGTGAAGACAAGACAGGTGTCTACGGGCAAAAAGGGGATTGCCTTGCTTGGCGAGGCCGCGGGCTGGATTAGCCCCAGTTCCGCAGAAGGGCTCAGTTATGCCTTCAAAAGCGCCCTCTTCCTCGCGGAGGCCCTGCGTACGAAGCCAGATGGTTTTGAGAAGCGTTACTATGAGAAAACAAAAGAATTGAGAAGAAATATATTTCTGAAAAACCTGAAATCTCACTTCATTTTCAATCCCACCCTTAGAAAGACGGTCATGCGTTCCAACCTTCAAAGCATGCAAATGTACCAACCCTAAACACCGTTTTCCCGGCCAGTTCCCACCCCAATCTCTTTTCAGGCGCTTGACGTTCTAAGCATAAAGAATTATAGAAGATTCGAAGGAGTAGACAGTAGGTAATCCAGACTGACGAAAAGGAGGCCGCGTTGGGCAGTAGCCTTCGTCAGGTTAATATGTGTCTTCTTATGCCAATCAAATTGAATTCCAGATGAAGGAGGAGGGTTAGGAAAGATGGAGATGAGTGAGCTTGTCCCGGATTATCAACTGGATGATTTGGGTTTGCATAACCTTGGTCAGGTACACTGGAATCTTTCAACCCCGTCATTGTATGAATACGCCATACGGCGGTATGAAGGCCAAATGGCACACCTCGGACCTTTAGCGGTGTGTATGGGCCAGCATACCGGTCGGGCAGCAAAAGATAAGTATATCGTGGACGAACCAAAGACCACCAGTGACATATGGTGGGGCAAAGTCAATGTCAAATACTCAGAAGAGAGATTCAATGCCCTTCACCGTCGCATGGCAGCCTACTTACGTGGAAAAACAGTGTTCATTCAGGATTGTTATGCGGGTTCTGATAAGCAGTTCAGACAAGCCGTACGCGTCATAAATGAGTTTGCCTGGCACAACCTTTTTGCCCGCAATATGTTCATTCAAATGACAAGGGATCGTGACGAGATCAAGGGTTTTATCCCTGATTTCACCGTGCTTCATTGTCCCAACTTTAATGCGGACCCGGATGAAGACGGGATGCGGAGCGGCACCTTCGTGGCCCTCCATCTGACCAAGAAACTGGTCCTCATTGGTGGCACGGCCTATGCGGGAGAGATGAAAAAGTCCATTTTTTCGGCGCTCAACTTCCTGCTCCCGGCTCAGGATGTCCTATCCATGCACTGTTCAGCCAATGTGAGCAAGAGCGATCCGGATAGTGTGGCTGTCTTTTTTGGTCTGTCTGGGACGGGGAAGACAACGCTTTCAGCAGATCCCAACCGATTGCTTATCGGCGACGATGAGCATGGCTGGTCCGACAACGGGATATTCAACTTTGAAGGGGGCTGCTATGCCAAGGTGATCAATCTTTCCCGTGAATCAGAGCCGGAGATCTATGAATGCACGCGACGTTTTGGAACCATTCTGGAAAATGTCACCATTGACCCTACGACACGCCGTATTGATCTGGATGATGCAAGTCTTACAGAAAACACGCGCGCCTCTTATCCTCTCACACATCTTCCCAACATTGTCCCCTCCAAAATGGCCGGACACCCCCGCAGTGTCATCATGCTGACCGCGGATGCCTTTGGGGTGCTCCCGCCGGTGGCCAAGTTGTCTCCAGATCAGGCCATGTACCATTTTATGAGTGGCTATACAGCAAAAGTAGCTGGCACCGAGAAAGGTGTGACAGAACCTGTGGCCACATTCAGTGCATGTTTTGGTGCGCCTTTCATGATGCGTCATCCTTCTGTATACGCCCAATTACTGGCAGACAGGATTGCCCATCATAAAGCCGAGTGCTGGCTCGTGAATACGGGTTGGACGGGTGGCCCCTACGGCGTTGGTTCCCGTATGAAGATCGCGTACACCCGTGCCCTTTTAAATGCCGCGCTCAGCGGTGATCTGGAGAAGGTTGAAATGAGGCCGGATCCTCTGTTCGGCTTTCAAGTCCCATCTGAGGCGCCGGAAGTTCCAAAGGAGATATTGAATCCCCGAAATACCTGGTCTAGTCCAGCTGATTATGATGCGCAGTCTAAAAAGCTTGCGGTTCTGTTCCAGGAAAACTTCGAGCAATTCAAAGATCAGTCACCAAAGAAGGTGTTTGAAGCCGGACCCAATGTAGACGCATAGTTGTGGGGGGGCATCTTTGACTATGCAGACGTATTTTCATTTGCCCGGAATATGGCCGTCAGCCCGCACGTCCAGCTGATGATCTTACAGGACTTAAGGTGGGTAAAGAATAATGAAAAGAGAAGCCTTTAGAACGCCAGTAATCATTCATCTCCTGCTTGCCATCGTCATTCTTTGCACCGTGAATGTAAGGGAGACAAGGGCCGTTGAATCCGTTCTCGACTTTGAGCAGAAATGGACCGGCGGCTTTGATGGGATGGCTGAAAGACACTTCATCCGGGCACTGGTGCCTTACAGCAAAACCTTTTATTTCCTTGATGGTCCTGATCAGCGTGGCCTCACCTATGAACTCCTCAGAGAGTTTGAAAAATATATCAACAAAAAGCTCAAGAAAAAAACGCTTAGAATCCAGTTGGTCGTCATCCCAACAAAACGAGACAGGCTCCTGCCCGCCCTGGTAGAAGGCGTGGGAGATATTGCCGCAGGAAATCTGACGATCACACCGGAGCGGGAAAAATCGGTGGACTTCTCTGGCCCTCACTTGAGTGGTGTTGACGAAATCATTGTCGCCGGGCCCAAGGCCCCTCCGATCCAAAGCATAGATGACCTGGCGGGAAAAGAGATCCATGTGAGGGCATCCAGCAGTTATTATGATAGCCTCCAGCGTCTCAATGCCCAGTTCCAGAAAGAGGGCAAGAAGCCAGTGAAACTCATTTTGGCCGATGAGTACCTGGAAGACGAGGATCTCCTGGAAATGATGAACGCGAGACTGATTCCCATGATTGTGATCGACAGCCACAAGGGAAAGTTCTGGTCGCAGATCTTCAAGGATCTCATCCTCCACCCGGATATCAAGGTCAGGACCAACGGTCAGATTGCATGGGCCATCCGCAAAAATAGCCCCAGGCTGAAAGCAATGATCAACAGCTTTTTGAAGACGCACAGAAAAGGGACGCTCATGGGCAACATCCTGTTCAAGCGGTACCTGGAAAATACAAAGTGGGTGCGCAACTCACTCAACGAGGAGGAACTGGAAAGGTTCAAAGAGGCCGTAGAATTCTTTCAGAAGTATTCGAATCAATATGGGTTTGACTGGCTCATGATAGCCGCCCTGGCTTATCAGGAATCTCGCATCGATCAGAGCAAACGCAGTCCGGCCGGTGCCATCGGGGTTATGCAGCTCCTGCCCACAACGGCTGCAGATTCAAATGTGAATATTGCCAAGATCGAGGAAATGGAAAACAACATCCACGCAGGCGTGAAATATCTTCGGTTTATGAGAGATCGGTATTTTGAAAAAGAACAGATGGACGACCTGAATAAGATGCTGTTCAGCTTTGCCAGCTATAATGCGGGCCCGGCCAAAGTCAGTCAGCTTCGCAGACAAGCCCGAAAAAAGGGTCTTGACCCGAATGTCTGGTTTCGGAATGTGGAGATTATTGCGGCCAAACGGATCGGGCGAGAGACGGTGCAGTATGTGAGTAACATCTATAAATACTACGTGGCCTATCGGCTCATCGTGGATAAGCTTGAATTGAAAGAAGAAGCGAAGAAAGGACGCAGGAAATAGGTAGC
>JASFEQ010000107.1:0-11582 GCA_050124735.1 Desulfobacteraceae bacterium
ACGGTTATACTGGCCTAAAAGCCAGGGTGGTGCTGGGACCTTCTTCTCCTTTTTTGTGCAGGTACTTGACCGTTAACGGCATTCCCACTTTGATGCTTTCAGGATTGTTCCCGTCCACTTCGTCGATACGGGCATCCACCCGGGCGCCCTCCTCCAGTTCCACCACCCCTGAGACGTAGGGATTCTTTCGATTATATCCTTCCGCAATCATTGATGGAGGACCTATAGCAATAGACGTGAAGGCACCCAGTTTTCCCTTACCCTTCATTTCCACCCACTCCATATCCAAACTGTAGCACTTTGTGCAGATCGGCTTCGGAGGCACGAAGAGGGCATCACACGCTTTGCATTTGCAACCCATCAGCTTTTCTTCATTCAAAAATTGCTCATAAGCAATATCACTAAAAGGCCTTTGTTCCATGTTTCTATCTCCTTTCAAGGATCGTAAAAGTGCACGTGCCTCCGGTACCTCCCAGGTTATGGGCTGCGCCAATTCGTAAATCTTTCTTTGGAACCTGTCGCGCTCCGGCCTTACCTTTCAGTTGCGTCCAAACCTCGTAAAGTTGAGAGATACCTGTTGCTCCCACAGGATGCCCCTTGCACTTGAGTCCTCCAGATGTATTGATAGGCATGGGCCCATCCAAACGGGTCGCACCCTCTTCCACCGCTTTAAATCCTTCGCCCGGTTTAAAAAATCCCAGGTCTTCTATGTGAATGAGCTCTGCTATGGAGAAACAGTCATGGACCTCGGAGAATTGGATATCTTTCGGTGTGAGCCCCGACATGCCGTAAGCCTCTTCCGCAGCGTATCTTGTCGCTTCAAAATATGTCATATCATCGCAGGCATGCAGACCTCTGCCGCTGCCCTGTCCTATTCCAGCCACATAGATGGGATCATCTGTAAAGTTCTTGGCTATTTCCTCTCCCACCAGCAACATGCAACTCGCTCCATCGCTGATGGGACAGCAATCATAAAGATGCATGGGCCAGGCGACGACCGGGTTTGCTTTGAGATCGCGCAGAAATCCCTTCTCGTCCTGCCACTCTGGCACAGGGATACCCTTTTTCTCCAGACTCGCTGCCTTTGCATTCATCAAATCTCGGATAGAGAGTTTGAATTGGGCCTTGGGATTCAGGGGAGCATTGTTATGACTCTTTATGGTTATATCCATGAGATTCTCGCGATTGGCCCCATATTTTGCAAAATAGGCCGTAGCTACGGCCCCAAAAACGCCTGGGAAGGTAAACCCCACTCTCCCTTCGTAGGGTACGGTTGCCAGGGCCAAACCCTCCGCCACTTCCTCAGTGGTTCGTTTTGACATCTCCTCCAGTCCACCGACCAGGACCATATCATAGAAGCCTGAGGCGATGGCAAAGACACCCTCCCGTAAAGCAAGTGCACTTGAGGCGCACGCCCCCTCTGTTCTCGTTGCAGGCTTTGGCGTGTGCCCAATCAAATCGGAGATGATAGGCCCCCAATGGGATTGGTGTACAAAGAAGTCGTTTGAGAAGTTTCCCAAATAAAGGGCCTCTATTTCTTTCGGGTCCACACCTTTGTCCACGGATGCAAGCATCTCGTTAAAGGCTTCAGCAAACACGTCCTTTGTGTCTTTGTCCGGGAACATGCCAAATTTGGACATGCCCGCGCCCACGATGGCCACCCCTCTTCCCAGTTTTCTCCGCTTTGCCATTTTATCCCTCCTGTATATATAATGAGTGATTACATGAAGTTTCGCACATATGAAATAAGACTTTTATCTGAAATTCTGTAAAAGTTCAATATAATTAAAAAAGGTTACCCCTTTAGGCCTTTGAGTTCCGCTATGAGTGCGGAAACCACTTTCCCCACGTCTCCCACGATGCCGTAATCCGCTATTTTGAAGATCTCAGCGTTCGGATCACTGTTGATGGCGATGATAATCTTTGATCCGCTCATGCCGGCCGTGTGCTGGACAGCTCCGGAAATGCCGAGTGCCATATAAAGACTGGGCCTTACTGTCTTTCCGGTCTGACCGATCTGGAAATCATGGGAAATCCAACCCGCCTCCACGGCGAGTCTAGTGGCGGCCACCTCCGCATCCAACAAATCAGCCAGTTCCTTTATCATCTCAAATGTGTCTCGATCACCAGCGCCCATGCCGATTGCAACAATTTTCTCCGCTTCTTGAATCCTTAAGCCTTCACTCCTACCTTTAACACTCTCAAGGAGCTCCACTTTCACATCTTCTCTCTTGAGTTGGAGATCAAGATTTATTATTTCCCCTTTTCTGCTTTCATCCTTTTCAGGTAAGGGCATCACGCCAGGACGAACCGTGGACATCTGTGGCCTATGCTCGGGGCAGATGATGGTTGCCATCACATTACCACCAAAGGCGGGTCGCGTGGAGACAAACAACCTGTTTTCTTCATCGATATCCAGGTCTGTACAATCCGCCGTGCATCCCGCATTCAGCCTGAAGGACAATCTGGGAGCCAAATCCCTTCCGATAGGCGTTGCACCCACTATAAGCACCTCTGGCTTTTCTTTCATGGCCTGTTCTGAAATGACAGCCATGTAAAGTTCTGTCCCGTAGTCTTTTAACATTGGATCGTCTGCGAGTATGACCCTGTCGGCACCATAAAATATCAATTCCTTAGCAAGGTCGCCCACGGATTCACCGATCAAAAAGGCTGTCAGTTCCACATCTAACTTGGCTGCAAGCTCGCGACCCTTGCCCAAAAGCTCAAGAGATACTCTTACCGGATGTCCTTCTGCTTGCTCCACGAACACCCATACGCCTCGATATGAATCTACATCCATATTTAATGCCATGATTCCTTAAATAATATATTTCTCCTTCAGTCTTTCAATGAGCTGGTGAGCAGCCTCCTCCGGGCCGCCTTCAAATATTTCCGCCTCACCCTTCAGCAGCTTGGGCGTATAGACCTTTCTCAATTTTGTAGGTGAACCCTTGAGCCCGAAATGCTCTTCCTTTCCGTCCAAATCATCTGCTTTCCAGGCTGTTATTTCCTTGTTATAGGCCTCTATAATGCAATCCACGGGGGCAACACGGGGTTGGTTCGCCTCCCTTTCTACTGTTATCAGGGCAGGGAGAGGGGCCTCCAACACCCTATGAATATCCCCAAGCTTCTGTTTTATCTTGACCCGCCTATCAACCACCTCCAAATCAATGGCATAAGTCAATTGGGGGATATCAAGATATTCGGCAAGTTGGGGACCCACCTGCGCCGTCATTCCATCAAGGGCCTCTTTGCCGCAGATGACCAAGTCCCACTTGCCTATTTTTTGGATAGCCAGACCCAGGGTATAAGAGGTTACCCATGTATCCGACCCGGCGAATTTTTTATCCGTGAGTCGTATTGCGTGATCGGCACCCATGCCCAAGGCCTCTCTCAGAGCCTCTTCCGCCTGAGACGGGCCCATGGACAAGATGGTCACCTCACCAACATGCCTTTCCCTCAACTGTAAAGCCGCCTCAATGGCGTTCTTATCATTCGGATTGATGATGCTGGGTACCCCTTTTCTAATAAGGGACCCGGTTTCCGGGTCCCACTTCACTTCTGAAACGTTGGGAACCTGCTTGATACATACGATGATATGCATTTGGTCTCTCTCTTATCTCTTGACCAATAAAATACCTAACCCATTGAAAAGCGCTAAACCGAGCTGCATTTGTGCTTTGTTGTCTAAATGATCTTAAGAATACTGTCATTGCGAGGAGGCCGCCCGGCTCGCCTGAGCGAGCGCAGGCTCGCGATGGCGGCTAGGCCGCACGCAACGCAGCAATCTCGATGTAAGACTTTAAAGACACTCGCTTTTGCAAGACGAGATTGCTTCGCTTCGCTCGCAATGACACTCAAAATTGTAACCCTGAACTAGGCAACTTTGCGCAAGTCCTACCTGAGAAGTGCTGCGCCTGCGATGGTCCTATTGATCTCTGAGCTGCTGGCAACAACCCCGGCATGGGCGGCCTGACGAAACAGCCTTTCCACCTTGTATTCCTTGGAATAACCGTAGGATCCGTGGATTTGCAACGCCAGCCGGGCTATTTCTTGAACTGTGGGAACCACAAAGATTTTTAATTCAGCAGAGAGCACCTCCACAGACTCTCCTGCATCCTGAATACAGGCGGCCCTGTACGTCAAAAGCCTGCATGCTTCAATCTTACTCTTCATTTCTGCAAGCATCCACTGGATGCCCTGCATATAGCCCATTGGTTTGCCTCTCACGAGCCTCTCTTTGCAGTATTTTACTGACTCATCCAAGGCCGCTTGACCCAGTCCCACCATGTATCCGGCTTGTTCTACCCGCTCACCCGCAATCCAGCGGAGCAGAATTTTGAAACCATTGCCCCTATCTCCCAGCACATTGCCCTGAGGAACCCGCACATCTTTGAAAAACACATCCACACAGTTCATTCCCTCAAGACCCATAAACTCCCAAGGCTCAGAGGCGCTGTACCCTTCGGAAGACTTATCCACAATAATGGCGGTGATATTTCCTTTCTGATCTTTGAGCTCACCATCCTTTACGTAAAAGACACCATAACCTTTTTTGTTTCCTCCAGTAATATACCTTTTGGTGCCATTAATTATAAAATCCTCACCGTCAGGAACAGCCGTAGTGGTTATAAGGGTAGGGTCTGAGCCGGTCGCCGGTTCAGTAAAGGCCGTAGAGGCGTAAGCGGTACCATCACAGAGCGGAGGCAGAAACGTTTTTCTCACATCTTCGGAACCCCAATGGTATATGGTCTCGGCTGTGCTGTTGTTCATTGTCATTGGCCAAGCGCATACCGTTCCTGTTTTCCCCAGCTCTTCGGCAATCAATATGATGTTCAGATTGGTTGACCCCACGCCCCCATATTCCTTTGGGACGACCAGGCCGAGCATTCGAGCTTTGGCAAATTTATCCAATAAATCTGGTGGATAATCATTATTTTCAACAATCTGCTCTGCAATGGGCATAATCTCTTGAGCACAGAAATCCTTGGCCGCCTTCACGATCATTTCATTCACAGGATCCAATTTGTAATCCATCTTTCCCTCCTTCCCATTAATCTTGTCATCTAAAGGTTGTTGACTCCAGAGTCCCAACCCTCCCTCTCCTACTTATCTCTCTGGGAGTTTTGGTCATAAATCCAATTATTAATGGCTTCTTTGAAGTAGCAATATTGTCTTGGATGCGTAGATGCGCACTTTGGCGTTGGGATCATCTAGCGCGCTTTCAGCAAGGGCGATGGCCACACCGTTTGCGCTATCTCCGAAACCTTGTATCGCTTGAAGCCGGATTCGCCAATCCGTGTCCTTGAGGGACCTTTCAAGGGTCGCTACACCGGTGCAGTCACCGAGCCTAATCAATGCATTGGCCACTTCAATTCGCACGGACTCGTCTCTATCTTCAAGTCCTTTTTTCAGGACCTTCAATACGGATTCATCACCCAACTGGCCCAACGACGCGGCAGCTTGGGCCCGGACTCCAGGGTCGGGATCCTTCAAAGCGCTGACCAGATAAGGGATCGCCGACGGATCTCTGATATCTCCAAGGGCCTTTACTGCTCTTCTGCGTACAACTTCTTGAGTGTCTTGAAGGGCTTGGGCTAACAAAGGGATCGCTCTCTTACCTCCAATCCTGCCTAGGGCCTCAGCCGCATAACCTCTCACAGCCTCTTCCTCGTCAGAGAGAAGGGGTCCTAGATGTGGAACGGCCTCTTCATCACCAACCCTTCCCATGGCCACCGCAACACCGAGTCGCACAGACCAGTCTGGATCATCAAGGCTCTCAATCAAATGGGGAAGTGCCCAGTCGCATGGGATTCCTCCCAGGGGAACGGCCCCATATCTCCGCACGTCCCAGTCGGGGTCCTCGAGTGCCTCAAGGAGAATGGGCATACCCGATCGATCTCCCAGTTTGCCAAGGGCCTCAGCCGCATAGACCCTGACCAAAAGGTCTGAATCGCTCAATTGTCTTTTGAGAACAGGGATGACCGCAAAGTCCCCCGACTCCCCCAAGGCCTCGATAGAGTAAATTCGAACATGCCAGTCCTGATCCCTTAAAACCCCTTTCAAGAGGGGTATGGCTGCTTGATCCCGAATCTTGCCCAGGGCTTGTGCAGCCAGGCTTCTCACATGCCAATGGGGGTCCTGAAGGGCCGTGGCGAGATGAGGAATAGATTCCCTACCTCCAATTCGCCCCAGGGCCTCGGCGGCATAAGAACGCACCGTGCTATGGGTATCCTTGAGGCCTTGAGCGACCCAGGGGACTGTCTCTCTGCTCCCTAATTCTCCAAGGGCTTCCAGAGCCCAAATCCTATTCATGGGTGCTGGGTCCTGAAGAGCCTTCCTCAGGATCCCCACACATTGCTCCTCCAAGGACGTGGTAGGAGCATCAAGCTTGATTGCGAACACCCATGAACCTAGCTCCACCAGCAAAAGGAATGGAAGTCCTAGCCCGAAAATCCATACAGACAAGCGCTTCATATCCGTTGATTTCCTCAAAGAGTCGACTTATAGATCCACCTCCTTATAAACTAATATCCTGATTTTGTGAAGGGACTTAAGGATGAGTCAGCGACAGCAAAAGGCGAGGCCCACATCGTCTGGGTTTGGAAGAAATTGGGAATTGATGAGATCCTGATAGGCGGTTTCTTGGCTCAACAGCCCCTTCTCCGCAAGCCATCCAAGGATCGGGGCTATCTCATCTTGAGAAGGGGCGTTGGCTCCTTCAAAAATCGGCATTGGGAACCCCTTCCGACCCTCTTTGGGAATGCCCCCCTGTTCCTCAAGAAGGGCACGAGACTCATCAGGTTTCAGATTTAAGGCCAACACGGATTGTTCTAGGCCAAAAATGAATCTCTTGATGACCTCAAAATCTCTCTCAATGACCGATTGCTTGAGGACCAATACGCTCATCCAGGGAAGGCTCCGGTCGTCTGCCAGAAAAGTCATGCCCTTTGCCACAGCCATGTCGGTATAAGGCGTTCGTAAAACAGCAGCTGATACTTCCCCTCTGTTGAGCAGGTCCCAGGCCTGGGCGAGGCCTTCCACTTCTCGTATGACAACTTTATCAATACGGATGTCCATGCTTTTGAGGTAATGTTCTGCGTAAAATCGGAACCCGACTCCCTTGGGAAGGGCTATGCTTTGTCCATCCTCTTGGACAAAACTCCGATATTCAACCTTTGGCCCAGCCACTAAAGCGAAAAGGGCTCTGTAAGGATTCGCCCTTAAGACGTTTTTGATGATTCTTACGCTAGGATAGCCTTTGGCCAGAAGAAGCCCGCTGGGCAGGTCACATATAATCCCATCTACGGATCCCCCTGCCAGCAACTTCTTACCCGCTTCCTCTCCCTTAAACGGGATGACATCCACTTCCAGTTTGTTTTCCTTGAATATGGGCCTAAATATGGCCAACCTGAGGGGCACGGAGTCGGGTAAAAAGGGTGCACCAACGCTTAGTTTGTCAAACCGGGCCGCTTTGGGTACAACAAACTCCTTTCCAAACGGGTTTTCAATGAGCTTGCCATTGAACTGCCTTGCGTGTGTCAACGCATCCTCCTTGCTTGCAAAGGCGTGCATTCGGTTCTTAACTTCAGGGATCGTGACCACATCGCTTTCTACGAAATACCCGAGCGTGGAATCGAACTTCTGGCCGGTGATCTCATCCACCACCGTGAAGTAAATAACCTTGTCCTCGTTTTCTTTAAACCACCGGGTGGCACAGTAAATGGAGCAAAAACTGGCGGTTGATCCATCATCAAGTAAGGCGTCCACCTGGTAAATGGGTCGCAGCTTTGTTCCGTCATAGGAGCACCTCCGGGCCGTCTCCTGGCGCTCCTCCTTTCCTACCCTTGTGGTCTTCTTGCCGAGGATACCCCCCATGAGAGCAACGAGGGCGACAGCCACGAGAGCAATTAAGATTATGATGGGTCGTTTTCGCTTTGGCATAGTTGTTCCTGCTTTATGCAGCAACCAGATGGACCGTGTTCATCACCATGGAAGCCGCAAAGCAAAATACGGAGAATCCGTAGAGCATCCTGATATGTTTATAGAGTAGATCTTTGGTTTCTCCGGTCCTGCCTATCAGATCCAAGAGAAAGGCCCAACCCACTGCGAAAGTGCCCAGAATAAAAAAGAGATACATAAGGATCGAATCGGGCACATATTGCCAGAGACAATAGAGGCAATGATGAAAGGGAAGGCCCATGATCTTGGGCGCATGGACCTCTATTTGTGTAAGGAGAAAAAGTGCCGCGTTGAGGATTGCAAACAGGAAAAAAAATCCCAATAAGGGCCTCTGCCACTTGGGATAGGACTGAGGTTTTAGACGCCACATAAGAACCGCAAGGATCAATATCAGAAGTATGTTGCTTACATAGTATCCGTAACCTAAGATTGATTCATATCCTGTTCCTAGAGTTGATTGAGGAACCAGCCTGGTTGGTCTATCCAGGATATCAGTGACCGTTGTGCAGCACGAGACCAGGGTACCAGGGGCTATTCTTAGCATGAGCACCACGTCCAACAAACTCTCTGCAACCACAACGACAGCAGTAGCACTCAGAAAGAAGAGTTTTCTGCCCATCAGTGGGGAGGTCCGGGTCTTCTGATCAAGGATATGGATGAGGAGCCAAGCACCGACGAGGAAGAATGCGATGGGTTTGATGATTTCGGAAATCCCTGTCAGCACGCGCTTCACTTGGGTTACACCAAAGATGCACATGGCCCCATCGATATCCGGAACAAAACTCTGAAGCGTTGCATAGAACAGAGGCCAGTTGACAAGCCGAATCCCTAGAACGACCACAGCCACCAGCAGGACAAGATGTGACCTTCCCTCCACCTCAGATTTTTCCTCAACGGTTGAAGCGCGTTTCCAACGCAAGGCAAGACTGAGGGAAAAGATACCTGCCCATCCCATCAGAATCAGAGATATGAGCCCTATAAACGTTTCTGTAATACTAAAGACGTTGAGGATCATCGTTTTCCTCCCCTTTATTTCTCTGATAGGAGATTCCTTCAAGCTTGCCACGATCAAGGTTAAAGAGCACGTCTCCCTGGCTCTTGAAAACGGGATCGTGGGAGGAGATGATAAGTGTTCTGCCTTCTTTCTTGAGCTCGACAAGAATTCCAAGGAGCCGTTCAATGGAATGCGCATCAATATTGGACGTGGGTTCATCTGCGATCAGAATCTGTGGATTATTCACAAGGGCTCGCGCAATGGCGACCCTCTGTTGTTCACCTCCGCTCAGCTCTTCAGGCGAATGGTGAAGTCGATCACCCAACCCCAGTCTCTCTAACAGAGTCTCGGCTCGCTCAAACCTGTTTCTCACATGGACGCCCATGGGTACCAGGGGATAGGACACATTTTCCCACGCGGAAAAGCCGGCAAAGAGATTAAAGCTCTGAAAGACGAACCCGATCGTTTCGCGTCTAATCCGAGAAAGCTCAAGGTCAGAAAATTGAGTCACATCTCGACCTTTCAAAAAGATCTTGCCCCCTGTGGGGCGATCGATGGTTCCCATGAGGCTGAGGAGCGTAGTCTTGCCTGAGCCTGAGGGGCCATATAGGACGACTGTTTGGTTCTCTCGTACCTCAAGACTAATATCCTCTACCGCACGGACTTCGTCGGTTTTTCCCAGGTTGTACCACTTGGACAAATTTTCGGTTTTTATGATGGGGTCCATAGAACCTCGCCTCGCAATTGGCCTCCGGCCCGTAGGGCCTACGGCCCGGAGGGAGTATTGGAGTACTGGAGTAGTGGAGTATTGGGTCTACCCGCCAGACCTCAGGCGGGTTAAAAGAAATTCTCTACTATTCAAATTGCCCTTTTCAGCCTATATGCCCATTATTCCAATATTCCATCATTCCATTTAGGCCACTTATGTCAATTAACGCTAAATGACTCATAGTGTAAGTTCTAGAACGGCGAACACCTCCAGCTACCGCATGAGTTCGGTGGGTGTGATACGTGCTTTTCTCCATGTGGAAAATAGGCTTCCTATTAATGTCACAACCAGAGCAAAGATCAGGTAAAAGACGGCATGAGATGGAAGATATCTAGAAGGGATGTCCACTCTAGGGATTAGACCCACCTCAGCCACATAAAACTGGGCAATCAGGATGCCATTGAGCCCTTTTATCCAGACCATGGACAGAAGAATGGAGAGGGAAACGGCCGTGAGACTGATCAACAAATTCTCGATTACAACCTTTTCAAGGACCTCCCAAGTCCTCCACCCCACGGCCTTCAGCACGCCAATCTCCTTATCCAGCTCTTTGAGCCCAAAGCCAGAGGTGACCAGAAAGGCTGAAACGGCCAAGGCTGCGCCGACAACAAAAAGAACAATAAAAATTCCCCCCATGTATCCATATCCATACCCAAGCCTCTCTTCAGTATGGGTACGGTCCTGTATTTGAACAGCGGACAACGGTGTGCCTTTCAGGTTCGTCAGATCGGACAGAGATTTTTTCACAAGGGGAGCATTTTGTGGAGAGGTATAGAGTAGTAGCTGGCTCGCGTCGCCTTTTATCCTGAAAAACTCATTCGCATCCTTAAGATGCATGATCAACACATCAGAACCCCATAAGCAGGTGGGGGAAAGTGTTCCGACGCTCTTAAACACCTTGCGATTATTCAAGGCCAGTGTAAAACGAATACCAGGTTCAACGGCGAACTCTTCAGCAATACTCGGACCCACAAGAACCTCCCCGCGAGCATCTGGAAGGGTTCCCTGCACCAGCGGTTTAAGCGCGAAAAGGGAGTCTCTGTCAGTGCCAACCACAGCTACGAGTCGATTTGCAAAGTAGGTTCTGCCCACCACCCGCGCCGTGGCACGAGATACCCCATGTAAGGTAGATATCTCTTCTAAGAATGCCATGGAAATCGCTCCGCTTCCCCCGTATTGGTCCGTTGAGACAAAGAAATTGGCGCCCTCTCTCACAGCAATTTCGGCCTGGAATCTAAGGCCCTCAGAAATGGCCAGTGCTGTTACAAGGGGAAACAGAATGGCGCTAAGGCAGAGTGTGACAACCATTGATCTCACGCGTCGCCGCAAGAGATCAGCCAGGGCTGCGAACAACAAATTTCCATGTTTCAAGGCTCGCGAATGATCCATTGATCCTCAGGAACTTCTTCAAAATAGCTCACTGTTCCAGTGCGATCAGGCCCATAGGAATAACCACCTGGAACAGGCCACGTTATGGAGTCGTCCACAGAGAAGATCCGGGCGTCATAGTTTATAAACTGCCAGATAGGGGTCGCTATGGCACCCATTCCCAGTCCGCCTGTCGCCCTTTGAAAGGTCCCAATATCTTCAGCCCTGTGGCCTCGCCAGGCCTGCATATCAAGGGCGATGGCTGCTGCAGTCATGACCATCAAAATGATCACCAGAATTAGAACGAAGCGCCTATGCCTTTCCATCTCTCATACCGTCATTGCGAGTCCCGCGAAAGCGGCGGAAACCGCTCGGCCTCGAGCAGTTCGACCTTGAACTCACTGCCGAAAGGCTCACGGCCGAGAGGCAATCTCATGTTTTTCGCTCTCATCCCCAACTTTCCAGCATTCCAACGTTTTAACATTTCAT
>JASFEQ010000108.1:0-11556 GCA_050124735.1 Desulfobacteraceae bacterium
GGAGTTGCTCCTCAGTAAAACAGGCCGTACACGTTTTACCCCACAGGGAGAATGTGTTGTTTTCTTTGTAGAGCTTCACATGCTCGTAGCCATCCTTGATAAGTTTCTTCAGTGCCGAGGCGGGAATGGAGATCCCTTCAAAATCTACCTCTTCTTGATCATTCTTGCCAGAGACCAGTTCTTCAATCTTCATGAACAAATACCTCCTGCCAAAAAGAAATATTATAATTTAACGTAGTGAAACTCCTCGCGTTGAAACGGAGGGCATCTGAAACTTGCCTAGAGAACCTCCTCCCCCTTGACGGAGGAGGATTGAGCCTGCCCGCCATCGCGAGCCGCTCAGGCGAGGCGGGCGGGGTGGGGGTGAAAAGCTCTGGGCTCTCACCCTCCCCTTTATCCCATCCCATCAAGGGAGGGGAATTATAAGGGTGCTATTCATCCCCGCCTTTTAAGGCGGGGCATTCTGGCATATAGTCATAAAGTATAACAAAACTTATTAAATATTATTTTAATTTGCAGCAAAATTTTGCGATGCATGAGGCTTCCTGCTACTTCCTCCAGTATTCTGGCATCAGTAAGACAATCACCGTATAGATCTCGAGCCGTCCCAGAATCATACAGAAGATCAGGACCCATTTCCCAACAAGCGGTATGGCCACATAATTCTTGGCGGGTCCAACAAGCCCCAAGCCGGGACCGATATTACCGATGGAGGCTGCCACAGAGGCAAATGCAGAGATCATGTCCAATCCGAGAGAGGCCATGACCAGGGCTGCCACAATGAACAGGCCTAGGAAAAGGAGAAAGAATCCCCAGATACTGCTCAACACGTCACCAGGAACTGGCCTTCCACCCAACTTGACAGAGGTAATCGCGTGGGGGTGAATGATACGAAAGATTTCATGATAGCAGTGTTTCACAAGCAGCATGATGCGCATGATCTTCATACCACCGCCCGTGGAACCAGCCATGGCACCAAGAAACATACACAGGAGCAGAAGCACTCGGGAGAAGGAGGGCCAGAGATCATAATCCGCAGTCACAAAACCTGTAGTCGTGATAATAGAAGTCACTTGGAAGGCAGCGTACCGGAACGCCTTGGCAAAGGAATCATATACCGTCCCATAAATATTGTAAGTGACCACGATAATGAATAGGGAGACCAGGACGAAAAAGACGCGGCATTCAGGATCCTTCCCAAAGATGGTGAGATCTCCCTTGATGAGCTTGTAATGGAGGGAGAAGTTGATCCCAGCAAGGAGCATAAAGACAATGATGATACCATCAAAATAGGGGCTGTTGTAGTGGGCGATGCTGGCATTCTTAGGCGAAAAGCCGCCTGTTGGCATGGTGCAAAAGCCATGGGATATGGCTTCAAACAGGGGCATACCGCCTCCGAAGAGAAGAATGATTTCCACCGCAGTGATCAGTAAATATACCTTCCACAGCGTTTTTGCCGTATCCGATATGCGTGGCTTTAACTTATCCACCACAGGGCTGGGAACCTCGGCCTTGTAAACCTGCATTCCACCCACGCCCAGGAAAGGGAGGATAGCGATGGAGAGGACGATGATTCCCATGCCCCCAAGCCACTGGGTGAGGCTCCTCCAGAGTAGGATCCCCTGTGGAAGATGCTCTATGTCTGTCAGGATGGAAGAGCCAGTTGTGGTGAAACCTGAAATGGACTCAAAATAGGCGTGGGTGAAATTGGGTATGGAACCTGAAAGCAGATAGGGAATGGCCCCCACAACTCCAGCTGCTATCCATCCGAAGGTTACAATGGCAACCCCATCACGATGGCTAAAGTGTGTCTCTTTGTCTTTTTGGGTACCAATAAAGCATAAAAAGCCTATGACAGAAGTAATTAACATAGAGTAGAAGATGGACCAGGTACTGCCATCTTTATAAATGAGGGAGACCAGCAGCGGCCCTGCCATCGATACCCCTAAGAAAAAAATCAGGATTCCGATAAATCGAAGGATGAGTTGAGGGTGCATTAGAAGTATTCCAGTTTGACGGTGAGAAGTTTCTCCAATTTGGGAACCTCTTTGCGAAGCGTAAAAATGATGAGCCGGTCTTTTGGTTTGATCACACTATCCCCAAGGGGGATAATGATCTCATCATTACGGACGATAGCCCCCACCAGCGACCCTTTGGGGAACTTGACCTTGGAAAGGGGAAGATTCACCAAGTCCGAGCTCTCCAGCGCCTCAGCCTCGATGGCCTCGGCATGTTCACCTTTTAAGGGGGCTACGGATATGATCTTGCCTTTTCTTATATGCTGGAGTATGGCCCTGATGGCAGAGAGCCGTGGGCTCACGACAGTATCAATGCCGAGTGCCGAGACGAGGGGGATATAACTCATTTTACTGATACGCGTTATGGTCTTCTTGGCCCCCAGTCCCTTTGCCAGGATCGACATGAGCACATTGCTGTCTTCATCCCCAGTGACAGCCACCATGAAATCGCAATCGCTAATATTCTCCTCCTGGAGCAAGATTTTATCTGAACCATCTCCGTTGATGACGATGACCTTTTCCAGGGTTTGGGCCAAGCTGGTGCATCGTTGATTATCTTTTTCTATGATCTTCACGTTGATTTTGGTCTTGTCAAAAAAGGTGGCTAGAGCGGTTCCCGTCTCCCCAGCTCCCACAATAATAACCCTTCTCAAGCCTTCATCTTTGATACCGAGCTTGCGGAATACATCAGGAAGTTCCTCCGCTCTTACCACCACGTAGGCCATGTCATTGGCCTCAAGGGTGTCCTCACCGTGAGGAATAATCACTTGCTCTCCGCGCACAATGGCCCCCAAAAGCAGTTTCCCTTCCATGCCCTTGAAGGAGAGGAGCTGGCGACCCACAAATGGGGAGTCGGGCTTGACAGTGACACCGACGAGCTTGACGCGTCCATCCACAAAATCAATGACATCAGAGGCCCCAGGTACCATCATAAGGTTTCTGATGGTTTCAACCATCTCCGACTCGGGGTTAATGATCTGGTCAACACTTAGAAGGTCTTGGCCAAAAAGGTCCTTCTCCTTCAGATACTCAGGATTGCGCACTCGTGCTAACTTGACAATATATGGATTCAGGTGGCGGGCCAGCAAGCAGGCAATCAGATTGACCTCGTCACTGTCTGTAGCGGCAACCAGCATCTCCGCATCCTCAATGCCTGAGTCCCTGAGTGTGTCCGGACTCGTTCCCGAGCCCAGGATGACCTGGACATCCAGGTTCTCAGTGATACGTCTGACTTTTTCCTGATCCTTGTCTATCAAGAAGACGTCCTGGTTTTCTTCAGAGAGCTTCTGTGCAATGTGGAAACCGACCTCGCCAGCACCGACAATAATGATTCTCACCGATCTTTCTCCCCATAATGGTTATGGGCCATCTAAGGTGTACTCCAATGGAATTTAGGCCTCTTATTTAGAAGAGCCAACCAAAAAAGTCAATATGAATACTTTTTCCTCTTCCGTCTGTCATCTTGGATACAAAAAAATGATCCATATGCGTTGCTTCAAATTATATAGACAATACTTGGACATGATGATAAGTATACCCGTTATTCTGATGGGCCAAAGCCTCTAAGATGGCCGGGCCTGACTTCCCTCAAGCGTGCCCTCCAGCCAAGGGGATTTAGGCGGACGGGCGAGGCAGGGTGGGAAAAATACGCCAAAGGAATGGAACGATAAAATGATGCAGGAAATGGGCATCCAGCATAACGCCGAGGAACTCAAAAGAAGTATAGACAGGTTCTCTGATGCAAGGCTGATCGTCGTGGGTGACATCATCATGGATGAATATATTTGGGGTGACGTCTCCCGTATCTCTCCAGAGGCGCCTGTCCCTGTGGTGGACATTAAAGAAGAGACAAAAATGCTGGGAGGTGCGGCCAATGTCCTCAACAATATCGCCTCTCTCGGGGGAAAGCCAATTCTCTGCGGGGTCATAGGGGGTGACCAAACGGGACAGGAAATGGTGGAAAGGATGAAGAGGCAGGGCTTGAGAACGGATGGCATTATTACAGAATCCCGCCGGCCGACGAGTGTGAAAACAAGGGTGGTGGCCCACAACCAACAGGTGGTTCGATTTGATCGCGAGAGCCGGAAGAAGTTGGGGGCCGAAAGTATAGAAAAAATCCTCGATTTTATCCAACAGATGCAGGATAGCTATGATGCCATAGTCGTGGCCGATTATGGAAAGGGCGTCGTATCCGCTGAGTTAATGGAAGGTTTGAGAGGCCTGGTTTTGGACTCGAGTGCCATCCTCGCTGTGGATCCTAAGATTGGCAATTTTGAGTGTTACCGCAACGTTCATGTGATAACACCTAACCATCATGAGGCGGGTGCGTTCTGCCGAATGGAGATTATTGATCAAGAAAGCCTTGTGCAGGCCGGGATGCAGATGCTGAGGGAACTAAATTGCCGTTATGTACTCATAACGCAGGGAAAAGATGGCATGAGCCTGTTTGAAAATAGTGGGGAGATAAGCCATATTCCCACCGTTGCAAGAAAGGTCTATGACGTGACAGGAGCAGGAGATACAGTAATTAGCACGTTTTGTCTGGGGTTGGCCTCAGGCTTGGATCCCAAATCCGCTGCACTCATCTCCAATTTTGCGGCTGGTATCGTGGTGGGTGAAGTGGGAACGTCAACCGTAAGGGCAGAAGAGTTAAAAAAGCTTTTCAACAATCGTCTGACGTAATAAGGAGGCGCTCGGTCATATGAATATTTGTGTCGTTGGAGTAGGATATGTGGGCCTGGTAACAGGCAGTTGTTTTGCCGAGTTCGGCAATACCGTGGTTTGCGTGGATAATGATGAAAAAAAGATAGAGGCTCTCCAGAAGGATGTCATTCCCATCTATGAGCCGGGTCTAGAGGAAATGGTGAAGCGGTGTCAATCAGCGGGTCGGCTCCATTTCACAACAGATGTGGCCGATGCGGTGGAGAAGAGCCTAATCATATTCATTGCGGTGGGAACGCCATCCGGTTCAGGGGGTTCAGCCAATCTGGAGTATGTCTATCAGGTGGCTGAAACGATCGGAAAACTGATGAAAGGCTACAAAGTCATAGCCACAAAAAGTACCGTCCCCGTGGGCACAGGAAAAGAGATTAGGGAGATTATTCAGAGAAACCAGGAGCAGGATGTAGCCTTTGACGTGGTCTCCAATCCCGAATTTCTCAGGGAGGGTTCAGCCATAGAGGACTTTATGAGACCAAACCGGGTGGTCATAGGATCTGAAAGCGAACAGGCCAATGCCATCATGAAAGACCTCTACTCTCCCCTCTACCTCATCGAAACCCCTGTTGTTATTACGGACGTGGAAACCGCGGAGATGATAAAATACGCCTCCAATGCATTTTTGGCCACCAAGATCTCTTTTATTAATGAAATGGCCAATATTTGCGACCTGGTGGGCGCGGATGTGCATAAGGTGGCAAAGGGAATGGGACTCGATAAGAGGATTGGCCCCAAGTTCCTGCACGCCGGGCCTGGCTATGGAGGGTCCTGTTTCCCAAAAGATACGAGGGCTATTGCCAAGTTGGCAGATTCTCTAGGATACCGCTTCAGAATTGTGGAGACGGTCATTGAAGTCAATGAACGCCAGCACGAACGGATGGTGGAGAAGATGGAAAGTACCCTGGGTACTCTGAAGGGGAAACGTTTAGGTGTTCTGGGTTTGACTTTTAAACCCAATACGGACGATATCAGGGAATCTCCTGCCATCAAGATTGTCAAAGGCTTAGTGGATAAGGGTGCATCTGTTGTCGCCTTTGATCCGGCCGGTATGGAGGCCGCAAAAGAGGTTTTAGGAAAAGTTGTTTTCGCAAAAGACATGTATGATGTGGCTAAGGATGCTGACGCCCTTGTCCTCGCCACAGAATGGAACGAGTTTAGGTTTTTGGATTGGGATCGGGTGAAAGCGCTTCTTCGTTCTCCAATAGTCGTGGATCTCAGGAATATCTACGATCCGGTCAGAATGAGGGCACGCGGATTTGATTATCTCTGCGTGGGCAGGCCTCATGAGTAGTCCGCATGAAGCAGAAGATGTGAAACTGATTTCCAGCCTCTTCTCACCCCATAAGGAATTGATTGTCAGAGTTATCAGCGAACTGGAGCAGATCTTTGGTCCCACGGATTGGATAAGTCCCGAGCTCTTTTTTGATCGTACGAAATATTATGCCAAAGAGATGGGTTGGCCGCTGCACCGACGCTTTGTCTCCTTTGAGCGACTCATTAGGCCACTGAGTATTGTGGAGATAAAACTGACAACAAATAGAATAGAAAATGATTATCTTCAGGACGGAAAAAGGCAAATAAACATTGATCCCGGCTATATATCTCTGGAAAGATTGGTGCTGGCCACCGGGAAAAATTATGGCCATCGTATCTACCTGTCTCAAGGCATTTATGTGGATCTGAGCCTCATCTTTCGCAAAGGAACTTTCGGTCCCCTTCAGTGGACTTACAAAGATTATGCAAGTCCTGAGACCATCGCTTTTTTCAATAACGTGCGGGAAAGGTACAAAAGGCAATTGAGAGGAATGGCGGACTAATGACCAATGACTAATGACAAATGACCAATGACAGAGGTGAAGGAGTAAGCATTGATCAAAAGTATGACAGCTTATGGGCGTGGCGAGCACAGTGAGGGTGATACAACTTTCACAGCCGAGCTAAAGTCGTTGAACAACCGGTACCGGGATGTCATTCTCCGGTTACCAAAGACCTTTCAAGCCCTTGAGGATGAGATCAGGTCCCAAATCGCATCAAAGGTGAGACGGGGACGTATCGAGGTCTCCATTCAGATGGAGAAAAATGCCGCAGAAGCCGAATATGACGTGGAGCTCAACCTGCCCCTGGTCAGATCGCTCATCCAGATCTTTGAGGAACTGAATGAACAGTTTGGGCTTGAGGATAAGATGGCACCCGAAACCCTTTGCCAGATGCGTGATGTAATCCTTTATAAGCCCCACGACGTAGATATTGATAAGGTACAGCCGGCTCTTCAGGCGGTGATACGACTGGCACTCGATTCCCTGGATAAGATGAGAATGGTGGAGGGCCAAGCCATTGAGGCGGATTTTTTGAAAAGGCTGAAGCTCATAGAGGCGTACCTTGATGATATTGAGCAAAGCGCTCCTAATATGATAGAAGCATATCAGAAGCGGCTAAAAGAGAAGATACATAACATCTCGCAGGGCATTGAACTCGATGAAAGCCGTCTCATGCAGGAGGTGGCCATCTTTGCAGACCGCTGCGATATCACCGAGGAGATTGTTCGTCTCAGAAGTCACTTAAAACAGTTTCAAAATTATATGTCCGTGGATGATTCTATCGGGAGAAGGCTGGATTTCTTGATTCAAGAGATCAATAGGGAGGTCAACACCATTAGTAGCAAAACTTTTGATTCATCAATTTCAGCCAAAGTCGTTGAGATCAAGGGGGAATTGGAAAAACTAAGAGAGCAGGTCCAGAACGTGGAGTAAAAGGAGGCAAACCCATGACTCAAAAGCTCATAAATATCGGTTTTGGAAATTCGGTCGTTTCCCGACGCGTGGTTGCCATCATCTCTCCCAATGCCGCACCCATTAAACGCCTGAAGGATGAAGCGCGTGAAGAAAAAAGGCTCGTTGATGCGACCCAGGGTAGAAGGACGAGGGCGGTCATCATCACGGACAGCAACCACGTCATTCTCTCGGCGATCCAGTCGGAGACATTGGCTCAAAGATTCAGCCCAAACTGCCACTTAACCAAAGAGGACTTGGAAGAATAGCCATGTCCGGCCAGCTCTATGTTATCACCGGACCATCCGGGGTGGGGAAGTCAACCATTATTAGGCGGTTGAGAAAAGAGCTTCCAGGCGTTGGCTATTCTGTTTCCCACACCAGTCGAAAGCCACGGAAAAATGAAGC
This sequence comes from Desulfobacteraceae bacterium, assembly GCA_050124735.1. Taxonomy (GTDB): domain Bacteria; phylum Desulfobacterota; class DSM-4660; order Desulfatiglandales; family HGW-15; genus JASFEQ01. Next base: position 7,913 of record JASFEQ010000108.1, read on the forward strand.
GGATGGAGTCAATTATCACTTCGTTGACAGAGAAACTTTTGAAAAGATGATTGGGGAGAAGGCTTTTGTGGAATGGGCAGAGGTCTATCATGATCTTTATGGCACCTCCTTTTCCAGTTTGCGAAGTCAGACCGACCGGGGACTGGACGTGGTGATGGACTTGGACAGCCAGGGAGCCATAAACATAAAAAGAAGTTTCGAGGGTAGCGTTTTAATCTTTATTTTACCGCCCTCGCTCCAAGTCCTTGAAAAAAGGCTGAGAGGGAGAGCCTCGGATGACGAAGCGCAGATAAAGGCAAGGCTTGAGAAGGCGCGCAAAGAAATCGAGAATTGCGTGGAGTACGACCACATCATCTTCAATGAAAACCTGGACAAGACGCTGGAGGAAGTGGCATCCATCATTCTATCCGAGCGATCTCGCAGATCCAGGCGTCTTCCCATGGTAGAGAAAACTTTCAAAATTTCATTTTCCTCTTAACACACCACCTTTCTTACATGCCAGGAAAGACCATTCTCTAATTAGAACAAATCCACATATCATCTTGACTAGCTGACTTGTTGACGAGAGGGCGCTAATGAGGACTTTGACAGCGTGTCGAACCCGATCCAGTAGTTTTTCCTTGACCATATTAGCTTCGTAATATTATAATCAGTACAAATGCATTAAAATATTTAATATCATGTAATAGTGAGATGCGCTTCCACATGACTTCTTAACTTGCAGTTAATTAAATTTGGTTGTCAAAGAAATTTTTTTCTAAATCCTAAGACTGCGAGCAGAGTGCGTATTATGTTGCAATTCAGTTGCATTTTTCCTCGTAGTTATGTCGCAAAATCATAACAATAGACCGTTTCTATTAGGCGACCTAATTCAAAGTTGGGCAGCCGACACGGCTCCAGGAGGCGAGTCCGGACACCGGGCGTGTACAAGAGATTTTGAGCTATAGGCTCACCCATCAAAGGTGGTAAAACATGGAAAGTGAAATTGTGCATAACTTACGCCCAGAGTTCGCGCCAGTGGCAGTGGTCTGGAGCCATACCATTCCTGATGATGCACTTCAGTTCAAGAAGGGCAAGTTTGGTTGCATTCTCTACCTCTTTGCCGAGGCAGCCCGACGCGGGAAAGTCGCCGGTGGCAATCGAGAAAGCATCACATGCACAGGAGGTCGTGCGGCCATGGGTCTGGGAGTCGGGTTTGATGCATCCGATGAACTACTTGATCGTTACGCTGCTGTTTTCAGCAAAGGGCTCAAATCCGCTAGCAATCAAGAAGCTTACCGAGCCCGGATGGAGGCTGTTCCCAAGAATTGGCACTCCTTGTATGAATACGGTGAACGCAGGCACTACAATGCTGAACTTGCAAAAGAGTGGATACTTAATGGGCTGCCACGCTACGATATCCCATACGATTACGTCTTATTTAAACCCCTGAGTCGCATTGCTTCTGACGAAAACGTGCGGGCCGTTATTTTCCCAGTGAGTCCGGTAGAGCTTGCTGGTCTGGTCACGCTCGCAGGATCGGTAATGCCAGGGATCGATCCTGTCCAGGTACCCCAGGGTGCGGACTGCAACAGTATCACCGCTTTCGCCTATGCCCAGGCCGACCTAGCTGAGCCCAGGGCGGTGCTGGGTATGCTGGGTGTCGATGGCCGAGAGGTCATGCGCAAGCGGTTCCGGGACGACACCCTGACGCTTACCTTACCTGCGGCGCTTTTCCAGCGTATGGAACAGGAGGCAAAGGACTGCGTCTTCCAAACGCCGTCATGGGAGGACTTAATGGGCGGATAAGGAGTCCACATCCTCGATGATGTCAACCGAGATTTTACCGCCCAACCTGTAAATTCAGCGGACCCCAAAGGGCCGAGCCGTTGATTAATTCGTTAGATTTCTCTATGGAAATAATACACAATCAACGAAATGCGGGATTGGGAATTCTGCTGACGTGGTGCGTATATATCGCATTCGCACTCTTGACAGACTGGAATGATTACGGGTTGGCAGCGAAGCCAGAAGATCATTTGAGATGGACTATCATTCGGCTTTCGACTTTTAGCATTTGGCTTTTTGTGGCAGCTTTCCTCCTAGGGTATCGAAAACATCCGGTCAATTGGCGAAGCTTTTTATATTCTTTTCTCGTCACAGGCGTTATCGCAATTGTGATCTCACCTTCCCTTGTTTCAAGAAGTGCCAATGACGCGGCAATCGTCGGAACGATTGTTTTCTACGCCCTGGTGTCAGGTTTCTTGTGTGTCACCGTCAGAAAGCCAAAAATCGCCGCTGTTTTGGGCCTGCTTCTTTTTGCCGCCCAATTTTTTGTCGATGCGACTGCACACATATTCTCGGGCGTATTTCGCTTTCAATGAGATGTTGTAATCTAACCACTCACTGCAGTCGGCCCCATTTGATACGCCCTTCGGCAAGCTCAGGGCTTGCTCAGGGCCGCCGAGCTCGGCCTTTCGCATGGTCCGTCCCCCTCAAAGCCCCCTCAAAGCCCTCAAAGAAACCCCAAAACCTCAATTTATTCGATTCTGTTGTTCTAAATAGTTAACTAATATTAGGTTAATTCATATTATTTATGTTGATTTTGTTTTGGTTTTATTGTATATATGTTCGGCAACAAACGAGGATGACTCTCAAGACCACTTTAGTGTTCTGGAACCCTCTATTATTCTCAGGTCACATTGGAAATAAATACCACGCAGCGCTGCGGTTAGAGGAGGAGTAGAATGGTCAAAGCGAAAGATATCATGAGCACGACAGTGACAACGGTACATGAATACGCCAACGTAATGGAGGTCATAAAGCTTCTGGTTGAGCATAATGTGACAGGCCTACCCGTGGTTGATGATTCGGGGCGCCTGCTGGGTATGGTGACAGAAAAGGATATTTTGATGCTGCTCCTGTATGACCCAAATGTGAAAGGTAAGACGGTCACAGATTTGATGACAACAGAAATCACCCATTTTGACGAGGATGAGAATCTGATGACGATATTTGAAAGCTTGGTGCAAAGCAATTTTAGGAGAGTCCCCATTTTATCAGAGGGACGACTGGTAGGCATAGTCAGCAGGAGAGATATTATTAAATTTCTCTCTGCAAAGGCAAAAAAGGCGCAAAAAAACGATGAAGATGAGTCGTGACTTGACCCTATTATGAAAAATCAGTGAGGGCGCAATCAAAAGGAACACATGTCAATGGCCCACCTCAGACAAAAGAGTGACCTCATACCACCTTCCATATAATCAGGTATGCACTACGCTATTATCACCAACCCTGTCTCCGGCAAAATGTCGGCAGATCAGAAACGGTCAGCGCTGGCCAAACCAGCGGAAATCCTTAATGCAGAAATACATGGCTTGGAGACAGTCACTGCGGATGATTTCGCTCAGTGTGCCCGGGTACTGGCCAACAAGTGCGATGTGCTCGTTGCCGCGGGGGGTGATGGAACCCTTTCCGACGTTATCAACGCTATCAATACGGAGCAAGAGACAATTGCCTATCTTCCTTTAGGGAGCGGTAATGCCATGGGATACGCGCTGGGTTTGAAGGAAAGCCTGTCCCATATAGCAGTACGCATCCGGGAGGGCAGGATACGTAAACACGACCTGATTGACTGCGATGAGAAGAGGCGCTCGTTCATGAGT
>JASFEQ010000109.1:0-11363 GCA_050124735.1 Desulfobacteraceae bacterium
TAGATCAACGGAAGACCGCCTGTCTAGGGGACGTTGTTGAATTTGTTGAATAACTCTTGCGACCCCTGTCGCTTAGGTGTAACTCATGCCGCTTGAAGCAGCGCAGAAGGTGTTAGTTGTTACAAAACCCCCCGGCTGTGCCTGTGTGAGGCCACGCCCCATTTCTCAAGGCCATATCTATATAGTGAGGGGGAAGTGATCCAATATTTTGGGTTTAGGGAGTAAGTTGCAGACTCCCAGAAGCTCAAGGGCGCAAACCCCAAATATTGGGTCACGGCGATGCCCGGTGGAATTTTTTTTGAGATATGGCCTCTCGAAAAAGGGCGTACCCTCACTTCACCCCCTGTGGGCTGCAATCAAAGCCGGATCCTTTGGGCCTCCGGCTTTTAAAGCCCACGCCTCGGGGAGCCCGGATTATTTACTTTTGTCCCCGATTTCATATATGAGGTTTAATTAAACTTGGACACGGTTGATTGATTAATATGTTTGAGGTATAATTTAGATATATTTTGTTAAGATGAAAAGAAAAAGCTATTTTTGTGTATTTCTTGGTTACATATCATTGAAATCAAATCTCAAGAAATTCCTTTTTCCTCCTATCACACGAAGGTACCTTCTCAGGGTGTTACTTGTCGTCGTTTTGGCGCTTCTCTTCTTCAATTTTGTCTGTATCCCCTTCCGCATAAAGGGACATAGCATGGAGCCCACATATAGGAATGGAGGGTTTAATTTCTGTTTCAGGTTGCGGTATATGTTTTCTAAACCAGAAAAATACGATGTGGTCGTCATACGGTTAGCAGGGCAAAAAGTCATGCTGTTGAAACGTGTGGTTGCTCAGGAAGGAGATTTTGTAGAATTTCGGAAAGGGAAACTTTTTGTTAATGGAAAAGAAGTTGACGAAACTTATGTCCGCTATCCATCAGACTGGAACCTTCCGCCACGCAAGGTGGATAAAAATCATGTCTATGTTGTGGGGGATAACCGGAATGTTCCCATTGATATTCACCGGTTTGGGCAAACGTCAATGGATAGGATCATTGGGGCGCCGTTGTGGGAAAAATAAAATACATAGTTATTGCTGGCGCGGTTCTGGTAGCCGGGATAATCGCCTTTATTATTTTTCACCAGAGCGAGGAGGCAAAGGTAAAAAAACAGTTTAACTTCCTTGCAGAAAAAATGAATAAAACGCCTAACGAAACCCCGCTTATTTCTGTCGCAAGGGCAAACAGAATAAAAAACTTGTTTGCCGAGACATGCACGGTTCATGCCCCTGCTTACTCGTTCTCAAGAAATATTTCATCCCAGGACCTGTCATCTCTCGTCCTTACCACAAGGTCTCGGTATTCGGAAATGTCTTTGGAATTCTATGATTTTGTCATTGAGTTTCCTGAGGGAGGCTCTGCTGACGTCAATTTAACCGCCAGCATGACAGGCAAGTTGACGACAGGAGAATATGTGGATGATATTCATGAATTGAAGTGTAAACTCAAAAAAACAGAAGACATCTGGCTTTTGAAAGAAATCGAAGTGGTGGAAGTGTTGAAAAAGTAGGGATGATACGCTTAAGGGATCAAATCCAAAACATCACTTGCCGTAACAATTTATTCCCGTAAACTTCTTCCTGTATGATTCCAACAAGGGCGTCAGTTCCCTTTCCGGTACGCGTACAGTCTTGAGTCTCTTCTTGATCTCTGCTTTGCTTAATTTGACATTCAACGTCCTGTTGGGGATGTCTATCTCTATGGTGTCGCCATCCTTGATGGCGCCAATGGCACCTCCATTATAGGCCTCCATCTCAACATGCCCGATGCATGGGCCTGTTGTCGCGCCAGAGAACCTTCCATCCGTGATTAAAGCGACCTTCTTGTATCCAGCGCCCTTTATGGCATCTGTGGGGGTTAACATCTCAGGCATGCCCGGTGCACCTGCGGGTCCCTGGAAGGGCAGAACCACCACATCGCCTTCGGCAATCTGCTTCGCCTCAATGGCATGTAGCAGGTCTTTTTCCGTGTAGAACACGCTTGCAGGCCCTGAATGGGTCATCATCTCGTCTGCAACGGCTGTTTGCTTTATGATGGCGCTATGTGCAATATTTCCTCTCAGCACAGCAATGCCCCCTTCAGAACCATATGCACTGTCCAAAGACCTGATCACCTCATTATCTAAGACTTTTCCCTGCTTTGCGATCTGCTCGATGGGTGTTCCATTCACGGTTGGGGTCTCTTTTATCATCTCTACCAGACGTTTAAGAACAGCAGGGATGCCCCCTGCCTTGTCAATGTCTGCCATCTCATGATTTCCGGCCGGGATAATGGAGCAGAGATTTGGCGTCTCCTGGGAGATCTTATCAAACAGATCCACCTCAATATCAATGCCCGCTTCTTTCCCTATGGCCGGTATGTGTAGAACCGTATTTGTAGATCCTCCCATGGCCATATCTACCCTGATGGCGTTTTCAAAGGCACCCCTTGTCAAGATATCCCGAGGTTTAACCTCTTCTCTGACCAGTTCGACGATTCTCTTGCCCGAATCGTAGGCCTGTTTTTTCTTGAGAGGGTCTGTGGCCAAGGTTGTGGCACATTTTGTCAGTGACATGCCCAGCACCTCTGTAACGACTGCCATTGTATTGGCTGTATATAGACCCACACAGGATCCTGCTCCACAAACCATGCAGGGGAGTAGCCCTTCCGCCTCTTCTGGAGTCATCTTCCCTGCTTTCACCTGTCCGACCATACCAAACCCTTGAACAGGGTGGTGTTTAACCCCGTCAATGATGTTTGCTTTCATGGGGCCGCCAGTAAGTATGAGGGCTGGCAAATTGAGGCGGGCTGCCGCCATGAGCATCCCCGGCGTAATTTTGTCGCAGTTTGTGATGCCGACCCATCCATCCAATGAGTGGGATAGGGTCATGATCTCGACGTTATCTGCGATGTGTTCACGGCTTGGAAGACTGGGCCGCATCTCCACAAACATGGCAATGCCGTCGCAGACACCGGGTACGCCCCACTCGAACGGAACGCCTCCAGCATCTCTGATGCCTCGTTTCACTTCTTGGGTCAATTCATTCAAGTGGATGTGGCCCGGAATAAGATCGTTGTAGCTGTTTGCAATACCGATAAAGGGCTTGTCCAGGTCAAGGTCTTCCTTTTTCACACCCGCAGACATGAGTAATGCCCTGTGGGGCAAAGTCTCGATATTCTTTTTTAGTATATCTGAACGCATTATTTATCCTTTCTTTAGGCTCATCAAAATGGCTGAGCAGGCTTCCAGGGTGCAGGGAGATTACTTTGTCACTTCGTTCCTCGTAATGACAGATTTTTTCTGACGTCCCCTGTGAATTGGAAGTTAAAAGAGCTGTTTGCCGCGGGCTATGGGATAGCGTCGGCCATATCCAAAGGCCTTGGTGGTGACTTTGAGACCGGGGGGGGCCTGACGGCGTTTGTATTCGTTGACCATCAGGCGTTTCAAGACATCTGTGACCACGTCTGGGTCATGCCCTAATGCGACTATCTCATCAAAGGCAAGATTTCTCTCAACAGCCGCTTCCAGGATTTCGTCCAGCACGTCATAGGGTGGTAGTGTGTCCTGATCCGTCTGGTCTGGCTTGAGCTCTGCTGATGGGGCCTTGGAAAGAATCCGCTCTGGAATGATCTCCTTTTTACGGTTGATATGTCTTGCAATCCGATAGCACATGGTTTTGGGGACGTCGGATATGACCGCCAGGCCGCCGCTCATATCTCCGTAAAGAGTACAGTATCCTGTGGCGATTTCCGATTTGTTTCCCGTGCTGAGCAAAAGGGAATTGAATTTATTAGAGAGGGCCATGAGAAAATTTCCACGGATGCGGGCCTGGATATTCTCCTCAGTCACGTCTTCATTCAACCCGTTGAACGCTTTTGTTAAGGACCGCTTATAGCCAGTGTAGACCTGATCAATGGGTATTTCCTCAAAATGGATTCCCAGATTCGTTGCCAACACTCTGGCATCTTCCTTGCTCATCTTTGATGTATATTGGGATGGCATGCTTATGCCTGTCACATTCTCAGCGCCCATAGCCATTTGTGCGATAACCGCCACTAGGGATGAATCGATGCCACCACTCAGGCCCACCAGCACTTTCTTGAATCCGCATTTAAATGTATAATCTCCCGTGCCCATGATCAGGCCCTTGAGAACGGAACCCTCCTCACTCTGGAATGGTTCTTTCAACACCTCGTGCGTTTTCTTTGTATCCCAAATGAGCAGCTCAGTTTCGAACTCCTTTCCTACTTGGATTAACCTGCCTTCAGCATCTACCACCATGCTGAAGCCATCGAAAAGCAGATCATCATTGCCTCCCACCTGGTTGCAGTAGATGGTGGGTATCTCATACTGGGATGAGATCTTCTTTAGCATGTTCAACCGCAGTGAGGCTTTACCCAGTGTGTATGGAGAGGCAGACATGTTGATGAGGATATCAATGGTTCTGGAATGGAGATCAGAGACAGGATCCACCTCATATATGGGCACTCCCTCGAAATCACCAAAATTCCAGATATCTTCACATAGTGTGACACCGAATCGCTTGCCGTTCAATTCGAAGAGAAGGCTCTCATCCGCGGGCTCAAAGTAGCGGGTTTCATCAAAGACATCGTAGGTGGGAAGAAGCCTCTTCCCTCCCTTTTTTACCACAAGTCCGTCTTCGATAAGGACAGCACTATTGATGAGGGGCTTGCCCGTTTTTCTCGGATTTTTGTCCACACACCCGCACAGGACGTGTATGCCTTTGAGTTTCGCGGCCAGGTGCTTCAATTGGATGAGATTTTCCTCAACAAAGGCCGGCTTTTCTAAGAGGTCTTTAGGGGGATAACCCGAGAGCGCCATTTCTGGAAAGATGGCCAGAGCGCAACCCTTTTCCCTGGCCTGTTCACTCGCCTTTAAGATCAATGAGGTGTTGTAATCAAAATCCCCGATAATAGGATTTATCTGTGCAATCGCAATCTTCATATGAAGTGCCTAAAGTGAACTAAAGTGTCTAAAGTTTTAAAAAATAAAATATTGAATCCCTGGGAGTATTTCTTTTCGGGTTACCTATTACTCTGACACCTTCAAATTCTTGCTCTTAGAATTGTTGAATTTCTGTTCTTATCTGGAGTTTTAGCCAATCCCAGCCCTGCTTTTTCTTCCACTGCTCAAATACTTCCGTTGCGTACCTTTCTTCTGCATGTGCTTCTCCTGGTGGTGCATTTGCATTAATAACTATGAAGCAATTAACAGTATCATGATTCTTGGCCCTCCACGTCCTAGCTAAGCACTTTGCACCAGCTCGCCAATCCTCTATACCATAATGTGCCTGGAAGTAAAGTGCTGTCCATTCCACTCTAGTTGGGGAATAAGGTTCAAGACCTGGATTAGGTTTCTTTTCTTGGGCAAACGAAAAAGATACTGAAAAAAGGCACAGGGCAAACAAACACTGAATAATGGTCTGACATCTTGTTCTCGGATATGCTTGTTTCATAAGCCCTCCATCATTAGTAATGCTGCTATAGTTTATATATCTAATATCTCGGAACTTGTCCGATAAGGTCAAATCGCAGCTATTCCAATTCACTGCATTCTTCATATTCCCATCTTGTGACGAGCAATGATAAATGTTAAATGGCCATCGCTAGATGGCTTTGGCAGCCTTCTTTATGGCTGCCAGGATCTTGGGGATTTGTTCGTCCATGTTGATACTGATGGGTATGGTCATGGTACGGGAGAGTAGTTCAGCTGTTTTGGGAAGCTCAAGGTTTGCATAGTTGCACCTGGCTTCACCAGACGCCGTCTTGAATGGGTAGCCGTAGCGCAGGAGGCTCTTTCCCTCAAGGAGGTGCTCCCATTTTTCGTAGTAGTGCCACAGATTGTCGTACCAGTAAACGGTTCCAGCACCCTCCTCAGACATGGCCTGGTTAAAAGCCTTTGCCTTTTCAGCGGTGGGCAGGAAAAAGATAAGGAAAGTGGCTGTGTCACCATTTGGGTCAGGAATGTTCCTGAAAGTGATTTGGTCTATCTCAGAGAGGGCTTCCTTAACGCGATCTTTATTTTCTTTTTGACGGGGAAGGATAACGGTATCCAGCTTTCTCAATTGAGCCAAGCCAAGGGCTCCTTGTAGTTCCATCATGCGATAGTTGAAACCGATAAATCTTCGCTTTTCCAATCCCCTGCCCACATCGGGATCGTGGTCGTGGCCATGGTCATGGTACTCAGATGCGTTTATATAGAGATCGTTGTCATCCGTGATGACCATGCCGCCTTCTCCCGTGGTCATGGTCTTCACAGAATCAAAGGAAAAGGTCCCCATCGTCCCAAAAGAGCCCAGGGATTTTCCCTTCAATTTGCCCCCGCATGACTGGGCGGTATCTTCTATGACCGGTATACGGTGTTTCCCCGCCACCTCGACAATCTCGCTGATGCGGGCATGGGCCCCACACATGTGAACGGGCATAATGGCTTTGGTCCTTGGTGAGATCTTGTTGGAAAGATCACCAGGGTCGAGGCAAAGCGTATCATCGATTTCAGCAAAGACAGGAATAGCGCCTGCATCCAGGATGGCCTCCCACGTGGCCACAAAGGTGAAGCCCTGAGTGATCACCTCATCCCCAGGCGCAATGCCAAGGGCAGCAAGGGCCACCCTCAAGGATGCAGTGCCTGATGAGACGGCCAGGGCATATTTCACGCCGCAATACTCTGCAAACTCTTTTTCGAATTGCTCTACCTTATAGATTCCCTCTCGCTGATCATGGAATTCGTATCGAAAAAGGACTTTTCGTTTGAGCACATCCAATATCTCTTTCTCTTCTTCTTGACCGATGATCTCAAATCCAGGCATAGGGAACTCCTTTAACATTTATCCTTTAACATTTGTCATTGGTCATTAGAGGACCACTCAACAACTCGACAACTCAACTTCTCTACCGATTATTTCCCTCCATAGGCTCGTCGGTAGATTTCCTCTGCCACCTTGACGGTCACGGGCCTGGGGTTGTTCTCAATGGGTCTTGTCACCTTCATCGCGCCTTCTGCCATCTCGGGTATGGCATCTTCCGGAATGTCTAATTCCTTCAGGGTCTGGGGTATTCCGATGTCAGCAGATAGGTCAAAAACCGCTTGAGCAGCACGGGCAGCCAATTCCCGAGTGGATGAAAATGTATCCCCTTCGTCCATCGCAACAGCGATCAATGAGAACTTGTCCATGTCCCCTGGGTAGTTATATTCGAGCACATAGGGTAGCATCAGGGCATTGGCGATCCCGTGCGGAATATCAAACAGGGCACCTAGCGGATAGGCGAGGGCATGAACAGCTCCCACGCCCGACATGGCCAGGCCCAATCCGGCCAGATAGCTTCCCTGCATCATGTTTTCTCTGAACCGGTAATCGTCTCCTGTGAAAACCGCGCCCCTCAGGTTTGAGGATATGGTCTCAATGGCTTTGTAAGAAATGGGTTCACTTATGAAGTGGGCCTGAAGGGAAGTGAAAGACTCAATAGCATGGGTGAGGGCATCCATCCCCGTGTATGCGGTCACCTCAGGGGAAAGGCCAAGGGTCAGTTCTGGATCGAGGATGGCGGTGTGAGGATAGAGGTAGGGGCTATTGATCCCCCCTTTGGTCTTTGTTTCACGCATGGTGAACACAGAGGTAAAGGTGACCTCACTGCCTGTACCCGCAGTGGTTGGTACCATAATTGAGGGAAGGCCCGGGTTTTTTACAAGACCTAGCCCAATGTAATCTACGGCTTTCCCTTCGTTCTTCACCAAAACGGCGATGGCCTTGGCCACATCCATGGTGCTGCCTCCACCGATTCCAATGACACAACTTACCTTTTCCTTTTTGGCAAGTGCCGCGCCATCATCGGCCAGGGCAGGGGCGGGCTCAGGCGTCACTTCAGGGTACAAGAAGGTCTTTATGCGGGCTTTTCTCAGTAATTCCTCTACCCTTGAACAGATGTCAGTCTTGGACAGGCCCCGGTCTATAACCAGAAGCGCTCTGGATCCTTTCAATGCCTTGCATTCTTCGGCAATCTGAGCAAGCGAACCCGCGCCAAAGATGCTCTTTTTCACACCTTCAATGCTGATCAAATCATTCATAACAGACTCCAAAAACAGGGAAATTTGAGATGAAGGATTAACCCAATCAGGGAAATATATCAAGTTATAAAATCGCTTAGCGATTTTATACGAGGTGTGCAAAAAGAGCCATATGTGATATTATCCGTACAAAATCTTTTTAAGATAATATAGAATTTTCTAAAAATGTAATTATAATAATAGATGATCAAATTCTAAGTGTTCTTTTAATTTATAGGAGGTTTTATTCAATTGAACCCATTTTATAAAAACCTTGCCCTCTGGTTGGTCATCAGTTTGATGATGATCATGTTATTTCAGATTTTTAGACAACCAGACAAGGGCAGTCTGACAGTTAGCTACAGCGACTTTTTGGGTATGGTGGAAAGCGGGAGCGTGACCGAGGTCACCATTCAAGGAGATGATATTTCAGGCAAATCATCTCAAGGGGAATTCAAAACGTATGCACCTAAAGACCCTGAACTGATAAAGCTCCTGAGAAGTAAAGGGATTAGAATGTCGGCCAAACCTCAAGAAGACTCATCCTGGTTTCAAGTCTTTCTCTCCTGGGTTCCCATGCTTTTGCTGATAGGTGTCTGGATCTTTTTTATGCGCCAGATGCAGGTGGGAGGAGGCAAGGCACTCTCCTTTGGAAAGAGCCGTGCAAGACTCATGACGGATGCCCAGCAAAAGGTCACTTTTGATGATGTGGCGGGTATTGATGAGGCAAAGGAAGAATTGCAGGAGACCATCGAATTTCTCCGGGATCCTAAAAAGTTCACCAGATTGGGGGGAAGAATACCCAAAGGTGTGCTCCTGGTAGGGGCACCGGGAACGGGTAAAACGCTTCTGGCCAGGGCCATAGCGGGTGAGGCAGGTGTTCCCTTCTTCAGCATAAGTGGATCGGATTTTGTGGAGATGTTCGTAGGCGTTGGTGCTTCAAGGGTGAGGGATCTCTTTGTCCAGGGCAAAAAAAATGCGCCTTGCATTGTATTTATGGATGAGATCGATGCGGTGGGTCGTCATAGAGGCGCTGGATTGGGTGGCGGACACGATGAAAGAGAGCAGACCCTGAACCAGCTTCTCGTGGAAATGGATGGTTTTGAGTCCAATGAGGGTGTCATTCTCATCTCTGCCACGAACAGGCCGGACGTGCTCGATCCGGCGCTCCTGAGGCCAGGGCGGTTCGACAGACAGGTCGTTGTTCCTGTGCCAGATATAAAAGGTAGGGAGCAAATCTTTAAGGTCCATGTCAGGAAAACAGTCCTGGGAGATAACGTGGATCTTTCCGTGCTTGCCAGAGGGACACCAGGATTTACCGGCGCAGACATAGAAAACATGGTGAATGAAGCGGCGCTCATGGCTGCGAGACGGGGCAAAGACAAGGTGGAGATGGCCGAGTTGGAAGATGCCAAGGACAAGGTCATGATGGGCGCTGAGCGGAAGAGCATGATCATCAGTGATGACGAAAAGAAGACCACGGCCTATCATGAGGCTGGGCATACCCTCGTTGCCAAGCTCATTCCCAAGGCGGATCCGATTCACAAGGTGACCATAATTCCTCGAGGCCGAGCCCTTGGATTGACGCAGCAGCTCCCCATAGATGAAAAGCACACATACCCAAAGGATTACCTTCTGGACAATATCGCCATTTTGATGGGTGGAAGAGTCGCGGAAGAACTCGTGCTCAATATCCAGACAACAGGGGCAGGGAACGATATTGAAAAGGCATCTGATCTGGCAAGAAAAATGGTCTGTGACTTTGGTATGAGTGACAATCTGGGTCCTCTCACCTTCGGTAAGAGGGAGGAACAGATATTCTTGGGTAGAGAGATTGCGCAGCACAGGGATTACAGCGAAATGACCGCTCAAAAAATCGATGAAGAGGTCAGGAACATTGTCACAGGCGGCTACGGAAGGGCCAATAAGCTCATTAAAGATAACCTGGACACCCTGCATCGCATGGCCACCGCTCTCTTGGAGAAGGAAACCCTGGACGCTGAGGACATAGACAAAATCATGGCAGAGGGAAAGGAGCCGCCAAAGGAGGATGTGGAGGCTGTACCATCTTGAAAGAACAGGTCTTTCCCCTGAGTTGGTGGAATTACACGCTTGAGCTGGGGCGAAGAACGCATATCATGGGGGTCTTAAATGTGACCCCCGATTCTTTTTCAGACGGGGGAATATATTTAGAGAAAGATAAGGCCATTGCACACGGGCTCTCCATGGCAAGGGAGGGGGCTGATATTATTGACGTGGGAGGGGAGTCCACAAGACCTTATTCAGAAAAAATGTCAGCTGAAGAAGAGTTGGATCGTGTTATTCCCGTGATCCAGGCCCTTAGCAAAGATGTGGAAATCCCCATCAGCATAGATACATGTAAGGCTGAGGTGGCCCGGCAGGCCTTGAAGGCCGGGGCCTCTATGATTAATGACATCAGTGCATTGCGGTTTGATCCAGAAATGACTCTGGTGGCAGCAGAGGCAGGGGTCCCTGTCATCCTAATGCATATGCAAGGGACACCAACGGACATGCAGAAAGATCCCACATATAAAGACCTGATTCCTGAAATTATGGAGTTTTTGAAAAGTGCTATGGACAAGGCTGTAGCAGGCGGGATCAGGAAGGATATGATCATCGTGGACCCGGGGATTGGTTTTGGAAAGACCTTTGATCATAACCTTCAAATCATACGGGAACTGCAGGCATTCAATGCCCTGGAAAGGCCGATTCTGCTGGGTGCGTCCAACAAGGCCTTTATAGGGCAGATCCTTCAGAAAGAGCCCCATGAGCGGGACACCGGGAGCGTGGCAGCGGTGGCTGCAGGCGTATTAAACGGTGCCCATATCGTCAGGGTTCACAACGTGAAAAAGACTATTGAGTCGGTCAAAATCATAGATGCCATCAAGAGAGGAAGCGTGGAAGAAGTGGGCTAAAGTGAGCTAAAGTGCCTAAAGTGTCTAGACTGCCAAATGTGAAAGCTCTAATGTCAGATCTCTCCTAAATTTCTTGGGTGCTCAAAAATTTTGAACTTGGGATTTTGTCATTTGACATTTTCCAGATCGCATTGCGAATTGAAAGTCCGCATCAGAGGCCGAAATTAAGGATCGTCTACACTGGAATTAGAGGGAGCTATGTTGTTCTGTATTGACATAGGAAATACGAATACTGTTTTTGGGGTGACTGAAAAGGATCAGGTCCTTGAACACTGGAGAGTGCGGACAGAAAAAGATGCAACAGCAGACGAACTCGGGATGCTCATAGGCAACCTGTTCAAG
>JASFEQ010000110.1:0-11302 GCA_050124735.1 Desulfobacteraceae bacterium
GGTGTATACGATCAGACCTCTTATGCTGGGAAGGATGCGGATAAATTGCTCTTTGTTTACCTATATGATGAATTTTCATAAGGAGATCTGGGTCCCCATCGTCTCGTGGTATATCAGAGCGAATGACAAAAATGTACTGGTGGATACCGGGGCACCCCTGAATATGATTCGGAAGTACTGGTACGGTGAGTACGAGGAGTTTATGGGTTTTGAGGGGGCCCTAAATTCCGTCCAAACATCCCCCCAAGAGATTGATCTCATTATCCAGACCCACCTTCACTTTGATCACTGCGGAAACACTCCAAAATGCGGGAATGCCGAGGTCGTAGTGCAAAGGGATGAACTACGATTTGCGCGACAGCCCCATCCCCTATTCTATGGCTCTTATTTGAAGGGGGAAACGTTAAATGGTGTTAATTTCAAAGAAGTGGAGGGGGACAGGGAAATATTATCGGGTATTCATGTCTATAAGGTCCCAGGTCACTCTCCCGGAACGCAGGCCGTATCCATTGAAACAGAGAAGGGTGGAGTTGTCCTTAGTGGATTCTGTGCTATCAAGGACAACTTTTCACCTCCGGAAAAATTGGGAAAGGTCTGGCCTGTGCTGACTTCTGGTGTACACACCGACAGCCTTCAAGCCTTTGCCAGTGCCATGAGAGTCAAGGACCTGGGAGATGTTATTGTCCCCATCCATGATATGGAGTTTGCCAAAAAAGAACAAATTCCCTGAATGAACAACTCCAGGCGGAAGAGGGTTATTGCAATCAGCGGGAACACGTGCATGTAGGCATGGTGGAGGGGGGAATTTGCCCCTGTTGATGGGATCAAAAAAGGTGATGTGACGGCAGCTTAATAGTAAAAGGGGGTGATAGTTGCACAGAAGGAATGAGAATGGGAAGCGTTAAGGTTGGCTATCAGTGTGGCGAACAAAGTGAGGAGGATGATATTTATAGGCAAAAAGGAGGATGTGTTATGAAAGAAAGACTCTTTTGTTATTTAGCTTTACCTATCTTAATCGCATTTGGGCTAACAGCCATTTTCCCCGGAGGGATGGTAGCAGAGGGAAAGCAATTTGTGATGAGGATTGGGACGCCGACAACCAAGGATCCTCAAGTCTTTGAAATGGGACAGTTCAAAAAACTTCTTGAGGCCAAGGTTGGAGACAAGATAAAAGTGGAGCTTTATCCATCGGGACAATTGGGTAGCAATTCCCAAATGCTGCAAGGGGTGTCGGCGGGTTCTATTCAAGGTCTTTTGGAACCCACTTCTTTTCTCAGCGGTTTTGATAATGTTATGAATGTTGTGGATCTGCCCTATACTTTTCCCGATGTGTGGTCGACAGCCAAGCTTTTTAACGGACCGGTAGGTGATGCACTACGGGATCACCTGGCAAAACGGGGGTTGGCCGCTGCAAGCTTTTATCCTTACGGCGAGCGCGTCATGCTCCTCAAGTTTCCGGTCAATAAAATGGATGACTTCAAGGGGAAGAAGATTCGGGTCATGGGATCAAAGATGCTTCAAGATGAGATTAACGCCTTCGGTGCTGCAGGGGTTCCCATGGACGTGCCGCAACTGTACACGGCATTGCAACAGGGCGTCATTGACGGTATAGAGAGCACCCCCCCGTTTTTTTGGACCTTAAGGTACTACGAACTTGCCAAGTACTTGTTTACCGAGCCGGACGGTTGTGTGGTCACGCTTTTCATGATGAACAAGGGATGGCTTGACAGCTTGCCTGCAGATCTTAGGGCTGCCGTCCTGAAGAGCGCTGAAGAGGTTCAGCCCATGGCCGAGAAGTTCACTCGAGGGGCAAAGGGGAAGTCTTATGACGTGATGCAGAAAAGCGGCGTCAAGGTTATAAGTGCCTCGCCTGAACTAAAAGCACAGATGAAAAAAGCATGCGGCCCCGTGATTGAGAAGTTCTTGGATGAAAACCCTGATGCAAGGCCGGTGTACAATCGACTAAAAAAGGCGATGGCCAAATAGTAGAGAGATTTAACAGGAAAACATGGGTTTACCAGGGTGGAAGGAGCGTTAGGCGTTCTTTCCACCCTGAGATGGTCTGTCAAAATCAATAGTCTAGCCTTCTTGATTAAACGGGTATGGAGCATGTACCAGCTTGGCAAAAGTACCAGAAAGTTGATGGCCCTCTTGGACAATATGGCATGCGTCCTCTTGGCCTTGATAACCGCGTTTGGATTCATTAACGTGGTGTTGCGTTATGTCTTTGCCAGGCCCATTTCATGGAGTGAAGAGATGAGTGTTTTGGGTCTCGCCTGGATGGTGTATCTTTCGCAGGGCTTGCTGGAGGCGGATAACGACCAACTGAGGATGACGGCCCTGTATCGAGCAATGGGATGGAAAATCCGGCAAATCGTAAACGGATTTCGCACTGCGTTGACAATAGCGCTCAGTGGTTACCTTTTGTACGCTGGAGCGAAGGTGACTTATCGAAACTACAGCATGGAAACAGTCACGCAATCGCTGGGCCTTCCCCTTTGGATCGCCTTTTTGGCCGTACCGGTTGCATTTGCCTGCATTATATTGGCTCGCGCCATCGATCCTTTGACAAGGATCGGACAGGACAGAGAGTAGAAAGAGAGGCAGCTAATTGGTCTGGGGCGTTGTTATACTCCTGGTTTGTCTTGTTTTGGGTCTGCCCATATATGTGGCCTTACTCTCCAGTGGGTTATACCTCCTGGTCATCGTGAAAGGGATCCCGATAGATATTATTATCATCGGGCTCTATGGAGGTGTTGCCAAATTCACACTATTGGCAGTACCCTTCTTCCTGCTTGCAGGAGCATTCATGCAAAACAGTTCCATATCCAGGCGTCTGGTTGACTGCACGGTGCCTTGGCTCGTAAATGTACGCGGCGGCATTCCTATGGCCAGTATTTTTGCTAATGAGCTTTTCGGGGCCATATCGGGTTCAGCGCCCGCTGCTGCTGCCACCATAGGCCGCGTCATGTTTCCAGTCGTGAGCAAAGTCACTGGGGAGAGATATGCGCTCGGACTGTTCACATCAGCAGGTGCCCTGGCCATTGTGATGCCTCCCAGCATAAATATGATCCTGTTTGCCACAGCCACCGGTGCTTCCACGGGGGCCCTTTTTCTTGCCGGGATCATACCGGCCATCATCATAGGCCTCTTTTATGCGGCTTATATTTATATGTCCAGCCCTGCTCCGGATCGAAAAGAGGATTTCAGTTTTAAATACGCCTTCCGAAAGACGCTGGAGGGGTTACCTGTCTTAATGTTTCCGGTACTCATTCTGGGCGGTATCTACCTGGGGGTATTCACACCTACTGAGGCAGGCGCCGTTTCCGCGGTTTACGCCTTTGCGTTGCCTTTCGTAATTTGGCGAGAGATGGGATTAAAGGACATTGTGGAGAGTATCAAAAACAGCGTGAAGCTTACCGCCCAGATCTTCATTCTGATTGCTGCTAGTATCGTTTTTTCTCAGGCCTTGACCATGTCTCACGTGCCGGAGATGTTGCGGCAATCTTTGGGCGTTCTGGGTCCCTTTTGGTTCATGGTCTTTCTGAATATAATCTTATTATTTGTCGGGTGTTTTTTTGATCCTTCATCAGCCGTACTTGTCCTCGGGCCTGTTATGGCTCCCATAGCAGAAGTCCTCGGAATAGATTTGCTGCATTTGGGTGTTGTTTTTGCGGTGAATCTGGCCATAGGCATGTTTACACCCCCTTTCGGTCTGAACCTGTTCATTATCCAGAGTATATTCAATAGACCACTCGATCAGATAGCCAGATCGGTTCCACGCTTCTTTGTGGTGTTTTTGTTTGCGCTCATCATCATCACTTACTTTCCACAGCTTTATATGTGGCTGCCCAAGCTTTGGTTGGCGCAATAAGAAATATTTTGGGACCGATGATAAGATACGGGTGCCCGTGAAAATCCAAGGGGAAGGAACCGACTTTGCTTTTGGGCAAGAAAATACTTTTGTTTGAAGAGGAGAGGATAAAACAATGAACGAAGTCAAAGAAAAGCTTAAAGATTTGCGGAACACCCTGGAATGGCTCAGATCTGAGGGCCTCTTGTTGGAGACTGATGTGGAAGTTGAGCCGGATCTGGATATCACAGGAGTACAAAAGCATCTGGATGGAAGCTGCCCAATCCTTTTTAACAATGTAAAGGGTTATCCCCATCTGCGGGCTGTCACCAACCTTTTTGCCAATACCACGGTGATGAACAAGGTGTTCGGCTGGCCCAACGATACAGAAAGGACCAAAATCCTAGCCCATGCTATTACCCATCCGATTGCCCCCGTTGAAGTGGATCAAGATAAAGCCCCTGTCCAGGAGCACGTCATTAGCGATGATCTGGATGTGAACAAATGGGCGTTGGCCATAAGACACACACCGCTGGAAACAGATTTCACCATTGGTAGCGGCATGAGTGTGGTTGTGGGCAAATACTTCAAGGAGGGTTCTCACATCGGTTATAACCGGATGAGCTTCAGATGGGGCAATGTGGGCACCTTTCAGTCTGCGCCAGGCTCCCATATGTGGCAGGTGATGGTGGAGCACTACAATGAACCTGAAGGTATTCCTATCACGATGTGTTTTGGGATTCCGGTTGCAGCCAACTTACTGGGCGGTTCCGGGTTTGACTATGTAATCTTGCCCAAAGGTTGCGATGAACTCGGGGTTGCCGGTGCTGTCCAGGGAGGACCCCTGCGCATCGTCAAGTGCCGCACTATCGATGCTTATACCCTAGCGGATGCGGAATTGGTCCTTGAAGGGTACCTGAGACCGAAAGACCGCCGATACGAAACGGCCGAGGCGGAAAAGGAGGGTGTACAGGGAAAAGCCGTATTTCATCCCGAGTGGTCTGGATACATGGGTAAGGCGTACAAGGCAGCAACCTTTCATGTCACAGGCATCACGATGCGTGAACCTGAGTCAAAACCGATCATCTTTCCCCTTGCGGTACACACCGAGGATGAAATTAATATCGATAGCACGATCAGAGAGGCTGCGATCTATGAACTTTGTGAGCGGTTGCAACCCGGAATCATCCAGGATGTACACACCCCATATTGCTTCACAGACTGGGGTGGATGCATTATCCAGGTGAAAAA
This sequence comes from Desulfobacteraceae bacterium, assembly GCA_050124735.1. Classification (GTDB taxonomy): domain Bacteria; phylum Desulfobacterota; class DSM-4660; order Desulfatiglandales; family HGW-15; genus JASFEQ01. The sequence continues at coordinate 5,105 of JASFEQ010000110.1, forward strand.
GCGGAGTCGAATTGAAGAGGGCTGGCAGCGTAACTTCCTTGTTGCCATCATGAGCTGCAGCCAGGGCAGCCGCATGGCCATTGCTGTGGACACGGATATCGATATCTACAGCATGGACGATGTGATGTGGGCCTTGGTGACGCGGGTTAACCCCCATACCGACATCATGAATCCCGTGCCTGGAGGCATTGGCCAGACCTTTCAGCCTGCGGAGCGAATGACAGCAGGAGAGAGGCCCTGGACGGCATCGAACACGAGATTTGAGGGCGGCATAGCCATTGACGCCACGGTGCCCTTCGGTTATGAGGAGGATTTTCACAGGCCGGAGTATCCCGTTCAGCAGGTCTCACTGGAGAAGTTCTTTAGTCAGGAACAGATTGCTAAGGGGAAGGGTTTCATGACGGGATGGGCCAAAGTCCTGTCTAAAACGGGACGTTAAAGGCGGTAAAGATGAGCCGCTTGGACGTATCGGTTAAACCCTAAGAGGGCAGCCCGTCCTGGCCCGGTCAAGAGATAAGTGGTTGTCCTTTTCTCTAGGGCTAGGGCTTATCCTTCGATCTGGGAGGAAATATGTCAACGAATAAAGTGAGAGAGGCTTTGATTGACTTGCGGAGCAGCGTTGCGTGGCTCCGGTCTGAAGGCCTTCTTTTGGAAAGCGATGTGGAAGTCAACCCGGATCTGGATATCACGGGTGTGCAAAAGCACCTGGATGGGAGCTGCCCCATTCTTTTTAACAATGTGAAGGGTTATTCCCATCTGAGGGCGGTCACCAACCTGTTTGCCAACACCTCGGTCATGAACAAGAGCTTTGGCTGGGCCAACGACACGGAGCGTACCAGACTTCTCGCCCATGCTATTACACACCCTATCAGTCCCGTGGAGATTAGTCAGAATGAGGCCCCCGCACAGGAACACGTCATTACGGATGACCTGGATGTGAACAAATGGATACTCGCCATAAAACATACACCGCTGGAGACTGAATTCACCATTGGTAGTGGCATGAGTGTGGTCGTGGGTAAATACTTCAAAGAGGGATCTCACATCGGTTACAACCGAATGTGCTTTAGATGGGGCAATGTGGGAACCTTCCAATCTGCTATAGGTTCGCATATGTGGCAGGTGATGGTGGAGCATTACAATGAGCCCGATGGCATTCCCATTACCATGTGTTTTGGCGTCCCCGTTGCAGCCAACCTTATGGCCGGTTCAGGCTTTGACTACGTTATTCTGCCCAAAGGTTGCGATGAATTGGGAGTTGCCGGCGCTGTTCAGGGTGGACCCTTGCGCATTGTGAAGTGCCGCACCATTGATGCCTACGCCCTCGCAGATGCAGAAATTGTCCTTGAGGGGTATGTGCGGCCGAAGGACAGGCGATACGAAACGGCCGAGGCTGAAAAGCTGGGTGTACAGGGTAAAGCGGCGTTCCATCCCGAATGGTCTGGGTACATGGGAAAAGCTTACAAGACGCCCACCTTCCATGTCACTGCCATCACGATGCGTAAACCTGAATCCAAACCGGTTATATTTCCTTTGGGTGTCCACATGCTGGACGACAGTAATATTGATACCACAGTAAGGGAAGCTGCGACCTATGAACTTTGCGAACGTCTTCAGCCTGGCATCATCCAGGATGTCCATTTTCCTTACTGCTTCACAGATTGGGGTGGCTGTATTATTCAGGTGAAAAAGCGGAGTCGGATTGAAGAAGGTTGGCAGCGCAACTTTCTCACAGCCATCCTCAGCTGCAACCAGGGCATGCGCATAGCCATTGCGGTGGACACAGATATTGATATCTACAGCATGGACGATGTCATGTGGGCCCTGGTAACGCGGGTTAACCCCCAGACCGACATCATGAATCCCGTGCCTGGAGGCATTGGCCAGACCTTTCAGCCCATAACGGCAGGGGCGGGCCAGGGGACGGGATCTGGCACAAGATTTGAGGGGGGGATAGCCATTGATGGGACCGTTCCTTTTGGCTACGAAGAGGATTTCCATAGGCCGGAGTACCCTGTTCAGCAGGTCTCATTGGAGAAGTTCTTTAGCCAGGAACAGATTGCCAAGGGGAAGCGTTTTATGACGGGATGGGCCAAAGTCCTGTCTAAAACAGGCCGATAAAGCATAGACAATTATCCTGTGGGTCGTGTCCGCATGGGCACCATTGTTCTTGAAAATAGAATGGGAAGATGACCAAAACGGTTGATGCCGAATGTGGGGCGCCAAAGGTATCGAAAAGCCTATCAACGATGTTAGCTTTTGGGGGAGACGCAAGAAACCAGTGAGCCAATTCAAGTCATACTCTCAAAAAACGCATTCTGATGTGGCGGGATAGGAAGCCTAAGCAAAAAGTTTAGGAGGTATGCCATGGGGGAAAATCAAGCAATGTACAGGGACATGCAAAGCATTATGGTTCACAATGCTGAGCGCTTTGGATCCAAAAAATATATCATAAGCGTGGATCAAAACAGAGATATTACATTTTCAGAGTTTAATGAGCAATGTGGCCGAATCGCTAATTTTTTGAAAGACAAGGGGATCAAGAAAGATGACACCATTAGCCTTATAGGAAAAAACTCTATAGAAACGTTGAGCATCTATTTTGGCGTTCTGAAATATGGCGCTATTGCAAATCCTATCAACTTTGAAGAGAGCAGAGAGAATATCTATCACATTATTGGGCGGGTAAAGCCAAAATTCGTTATCCATAACGAAGAAATGGATTTTGACCAAACGGATTCTCCCTATTCATGGCTCCCTTTCTCTACCCTCGATGTGAAAGAACGCAGGGAGGGTGAGTTCTTTTCCGTGGTCGAAAATTTTGCGCCAGATTTTGAGGCGCCTCTGGGCCGTAAGGATGATATTGCAGAGATTGTTTTCACTTCAGGGACAACAGAAAGGCCAAAGGGGGTTGTCATATCCAGAGAGGCCCTTTTCTATCAAGTACATGATTTGATTGAAAGGCTGGGCATCACTGAACAGGATACCATACTGGATTACCGTGCTTACAGTTGGCTCTCCCCGCAGATCTTGTCCATTCTGGTGACCATGCAAGCAGGTGCCACCCTCGTTCTTGGGCAGAAATTCTCCCGTTCCAGGTTTCCTGAATGGTTGAGGGAGCATGGTGTGACGATAGCGGTAGGCGTGCCCACCGTTATCAATATATTAGTTAGTGATCCGGTGGAGATCCATAAAAGGGATCTGCCTGCCCTGAGATTCATGACGAGCAGCTCTGCCCCCCTATCTGTGGAAAAGCATGGTGAATTTGAAGACATATATGGGATTCCTATCAATCAACTGGCAGGCTCAAGTGAAGGGGGCTGGGTATGTGCAAGCCCTCCTGAGAAAAGAAAGACCGGATCAGCCGGTCCACCCGTTAGCTCTAAAGAGCTATTCATTGTAAATGAACAAGGAAAAAGATGTGAGGTGGGACAAGAGGGGGAGATCGTGTACAGGGGAAAATCCAATGCATTGGGGTATCTAAAGGAAGAGGGAGGAATTGATAGGTTTCCGGTAGAGGGATTCCATACCGGTGATATGGGTTATGTGGATTCAGAAGGGTATGTATTTTATACGGGCAGGATCAAGGACCTGATCATCAGAGGTGGCGTCAATATCTCTCCCATGGAGATCACCAATCGGTTGATGGAACATCCGGATGTAAAAGAGGCAGCGACCATAGGCATCCCTGACCCGATCTATGGTGAAGAAGTTGCTTCCTTTATAGTGACTAAACCAGGATGTGAAATGGAGGAAAAGGATATTATAGGTCACTGCGAGAAGACGCTCCCTGATTTCAAGATCCCCAAGGTCATTCGGTTCTTGGATGAAATTCCAAAATCTGAAAGGGCAAAAGCGTCCAAGCAGTTACTGCTGAATTTGATAAGCCAGGAATAGGCCGTCACATTTATGCAAGAAAGCAGAGTTTCCAGGGAGGGGCAAGCTCAGGAGGAAGAGGATGAGATCAAAGGAGGAAATGAACCGATTTGTTCGTGATCAGAGATCTGAAGCGGCCCTCAAAGGGCTTCCTTTGAAGGACATACGGGTCATCGATGTTGCATCGGTCGTGGCGGCTCCTTATGCAGCGACTCTGCTGGGCGATTTTGGTGCAGACGTGATAAAGATTGAAAATCCTCGAATCCCGGACGCCCCCCGGGCATTTTGGGAACTTGAACCAGGGATCCAGCCTTACTGGGCTTTTCTGGCTCGTAATAAGTTTCCCGTGACCATAAACTTGAGATCAGAGGATGGGAAGAAGATCTTCTTGGATTTGGTAGAGAAGTCTGACGTCCTATTGGAAAATATGCGTTCAGGGACGCTGGAGAAGCTGGGTCTTGACATGGGGACGCTACACGATCATAACCCCGGACTGATAGTCGGCAGGCTTTCAGGGTATGGACAGACAGGGCCTTACGGAGCGAGGCCAGGCTTTGGCACCATTGCGGAGGGATTTGCCGGATTCACCTATCTGAATGCCCCGAGGGGTGGTGATCCCCTGAATGCGCCCATGCCGCTTGCAGATTTTCTCACCAGTCTTCATCTTGTATTCGCAATCATGATCTGCCTGCGAGATCAGAAAAGGGGTGAAAGGGGTGGGCGGATTATTGACATCTCCCTCTACGAACCCCTTTTCAGCCTGTTTGGGGGTGAATTCATAAGATATACCGCGTCAGGGGAGGTCCCGCAGTCCCTGGGAAGCGAATGGAGCTATGTGGCCCCTAGAAACATTTTCAAGACTAGAGATGGAAGGTGGGTCACGATGACCGCGTCTGTTCAAAGGCCCTTTGAGAGGCTCATGAAGGCTGTAGGCCACCCGGAAATAATCGAAGATCCACGTTTCAAAACCAACAAAGAACGCGTGAAAGAAGAGAATCGCCAGGTCATCAACAAGGTCATCGCTGAATGGATAGCAAGCAAAGACCTGCAAGATGTCTTGGAAACCTGTGCCCAATTGGATGTGGCAATAGGCCCCATAAACAGTATGGCAGATATTGCGAAGGACGCCCATTATGAAGCGAGGCAATCATGGATCGAGATTGAGGACACGGTCTCAGGATCTCCTATAAAGATGCCTAACGTCCCCTTCAGGATACTCGGCTCTCAAGGCAAGATTCGATTTCCCGGTTTGCCTCAAGGGTCGGCCAACGAGGTGATCTACGAAGATCTACTTGGATATACGCCAGAGCAAACAGAGAAACTCAGGGAGACGGGGGCTATTTAGCGTAAAGCATTTCACCAGCACATCCAGTTCAGTTGCGCAAATGCCTGATACATTTTGAGCCCGTTTCTGGTCCTTCCTCATCAAAGGCAGCATGCGAATCTTGTCCCCCGCGCCTTCCCATCACTAGTGGGAGTATATTCCATGGCAAATTTCTTTATTTCGTACGGTGCGACGCAAAAGGGTCTAAACAGAGGAAAAACATGTGAGTATCGGTAATTTTCTCTAAGGAGGTCTTTCATGGCATATCGTGACATCAGGGATTATCTTGCGGCTCTGGAAGAGAAAGGTAAACTGAGGCGCATCCAGAAGAGTGTAGATAGCACCTGGGAATTGTCCTGTCTCGCTCGGTGGATGTTCCAGGCTCTCCGGGAGGAGGAACGTTTCGGCTTACTCTTCGAACAGGTCCAGGGATTCAATGTACCTGTGATGACCGGCATACTTGGCGCATCGCGCGAGGTTTATGCCATCGCCCTGGAAACTGAACCGGATGGAATCAATGAGAAATGGATTCAGGCCCTTCTGCAGCCCATGCCGCCCAAGCTGGTGAATGAAGCTCCCTGCCAGGAAGTTGTCCTGTCGGGAGGTGATATCGATCTTGGTTCTATGCCTATCCCTGTGTGGACACCCGGGAAGGATGCTGCCCCATACCTCTCATGCCCCACCATAAGCCGGGACGACGAGACGGGTATCCAAAACGCCGCAGTGTACCGAGCGATGGTCAAGGACAGTAGACATTTGGCCGTGAACCTGGCCAAGGGACGGCACGGCACCTTATGCTATGAGTCTTATGCCAAGAAAGGGAAACCTGCGCCCTTTGCTTGGGTGATCGGAGCAGAGCCTGTGGTCAACTTTTCGGCGGTAGCTAACGTGCCCTATGGGACTGACGAACTGACAATAGCCGGAGCGCTCAAGGGCGAACCCATTGAAGTGGTGAAGGCAAAAACCCTGGATCTGCTGGTCCCAGCGCATGCAGAGTT
>JASFEQ010000111.1:0-11284 GCA_050124735.1 Desulfobacteraceae bacterium
GGACCAACGCCGGACACCATTAATCTGAAATTTTTGAAAATCTGATCGCAAAAAACAGATTTCATCAAAAAGGCATCACTGCAAGTACATTTTTTCGACAATCTCATTTGTAATCTGCACTTTCTGGAGATTCAACGTTATGGTATCGCGCACTTTCGGGGAGTAAAGTGTAACCCCAATATATTGTGTGGCCCTCCTTGCTTTCATCTGATCTCTTATGCTCAATTCTAATTGACCTATCTTCTTTCTTTGAGTAGATGTTCTTTAACTCAATCAGTTTCTTTTCGACCCTCCGACCCCATAAAAGACTGGGGCTGAGGTTGACGCCCCGACTTGCCCAAAATGTTTCGGATAAATGAAAGTAATCAGCTGATATAGGACGAGGGGATTATAAGGAAGGTCATCGAGCACCTAGGTTTATGGGATATTAACGCCAGACTGCAGCCTCTCACCCTAAAAAGTGAATCTTATCAGGTATCCTGGAAGGAGCATCTTATGGCATATTTTTCGGTCAAGCCTTTTCGCATTCACGTCAGTGACGAGATACTTTCCGATCTGCGGGAACGTTTGAAACACACGCGCTGGCCGGATGAAATACCCAACGCGGGCTGGACATACGGTACCAATCTAGCCTACCTCAAGGCCCTTGTCGCCTACTGGCGCGATCAGTTCGATTGGCGCAAGCAGGAAATTGAACTCAACCGCTTTCGCCAATACGTGGTGCCGATAGCAGGCATTGATCTTCATTTTGTTCACGAGCCAGGCCGTGGACCAAACCCCATGCCGCTGCTCATATCTCATGGTTGGCCAGGATCCGTCTTGGAATTTCACAAGTTAATCCCCATGCTCACCGACCCGGAACGATTTGGCGCCGACCCAGCCGATAGCTTCACCGTGGTGGCCCCTTCCCTTCCCGGCTACATCTTTTCGTTCAAGCCTAATCAACAACGCTTCAGCGTAGAGCAGATTACGCAGGTCTTTGCCCAGCTGATGACGGATGTCCTGGAATATCGTCATTTTGGCGCCCAAGGCGGTGACTGGGGCGCATTTGTGACAAGTCGGCTGGCCTGCGACATGCCAAAGCAATTATACGGCATTCATCTGAATTTTTTGGCGGTGCCGCGCGATCCAACTGCGCACAAAAATCCCACTGACGAGGAACGCCGATACTTCGAGGAACTCAAACGCTTTGTAAAGGAAGAAATCGGCTATCAGTGGATCCAGGGCACCAAACCCCAAACCCTCTCCTATGGCTTGACCGACTCTCCGGTAGGCCTGGCCGCTTGGATCGTGGAGAAGTTTTACGCCTGGAGTGACTGCCGGGGGGATCTTGACGCCTGCTTTGGCCGGGACACCATCTTGAGCAACATCACGCTTTACTGGGTGACCGGAGCTATCGGTTCGTCCTTTTGGCCATATTATGCTCGCCTTCACGGCCCCTGGCCAGTAACCAAAGACCGCCGCATCGAGGTCCCCACCGGTTACGTGGAGTTTCCCAAAGAGATCCTACGACCGCCTCGTTCAGTGGCCGAAAAAGTCTATAATATCCAGCGTTGGTCGGTCAAGCAGCGGGGCGGGCACTTCGCTGCCCTGGAGCAGCCCGAGGTGTTGGCCGATGAGATCAGAGCTTTCTTTCGGCAGTTCCGGTGAGGAACCGCAAGCGCCATCCGAAAAACTTTCGATTAGCATATGAATACTGCAATCAATCTTGATTCAGGCAGATTCAACGTTATGGCAATATCTTTTGCGATGAAGGAGGTGCCTTTTAGATGATTATCAAGTATCATGCACTTTTCAATGGCAGTAACGGACCCCAACATATTGTGGGTTTACCAGTTTCCTCTTCGGGCTAAAATCGTCGATTCTGTGAGCCAATTCTTCTTGACTAAAGAGGCTTTTTGTCGTTCTATAAAGTAAAAATTCTCTCTCCAACCTTTGATATTTTTTTAGGGTTTTGCTATGGACAAAAACCTCAAAATGTGCCCACCTACCTTCTGACGGGATGCAATCCGTCCTGTTGGAGTCTCAAACCTATAAATACAATTGCATTCTTTACGACATTAATTTTTATCTGCCCATTTGGTCTAAAAGGGCTTGGGGGAGAAAGGAGGGAAGGAAAATGTATAAAAAAATAATGGTCCCATTAGATGGCTCCGAGCTTGCTGAGTGTGTTCTCCCTCATGTGGAGGCTTTTATTAAGGGATCAAACACAAGTGATGTCATTTTGGTTCGTGTGGTGGAGCCTGAGATATCATATAGTGGAGAATATGTTATTTCCCCCGAAGTGATAGCGAAATGGGAATCAGAAATGAAATCTTTTGCCAAAGACTACCTCGACAAGATTGTGAACCGGCTCAAACATGAGGGGACGACACTGCATGCTGAGGTTATTGTAGGGAGGGTAACGGAAAGCCTTGCCAATTACGCTGTGGAGAATGATATCGATCTTATTATTATTGCAACTCATGGGCATTCTGGGGTAACACGTTGGGTCAGGGGAAGCGTAGCTGATAAGATCCTCCGTTCTGCAGATGTGCCGGTTTTAATGGTACGAGCCCCAGGTACTAAAGGAGGGATTTAAGCCAATTCGGAGGGTAATTTCCTCAAAGCTGAGGCCAGGTCTCCGTTCGAGTCTTACATGTTTCAAACAAGAATCAAACGGAGACCCGACCCCCTTCTCGCTTTTCCCAGTTTTTCCAGGTCAGCTTTAGCCAATAGGGCTGCCCCCAAAGCCCCCATTATTTGTGGCTCTTCAGGGGTCAGGATTGGCAGCCCAATTTCGTTTTCCATTGCTTGTTTAATTCCCGTATTCTTGGCAACCCCACCAGTGAACACCACATCTTTCTTAAAACCAATTGACTTTCCCATTATTGCAACTCGGTGAGACATAGCCTTGTGTATTCCTGCTAGCAAATCCTTCCGGTTCCTCCCCTCTGCTCGAAGAGAGACCACCTCCGACTCAGCAAATATGGTACAAGTGCTGCCTATCTTGCAGGGGTCTTTGCTGGTAAGAGATATGGGGCCCATGTCATCGATTTTTACATCTAGAATGCCAGCCATGACCTCCAAGAACCTTCCCGTGCCAGCAGCACACTTATCATTCATAACAAAATTAGTGACATTACCACCATCATCAAGCCCTATGACTTTACTATCTTGACCACCGATATCGATGATAGTCCTTGCATTTGGCATAAATGAACTTACCCCTGCTGCATGGCAAATGATCTCGGTGACCGCCTTATTGGCGAAAGAAACTGCTCTCCGTCCATAGCCGGTTGAGATTATATATTCCAAGTCATCAAACGAAAGCCCCACCTTTTCTAGTGCTTTCCTGAGTACCGAATCTCCTGACTGAGCTACGCTATGGCCAGTAGGGATAACAGAAAAGCAATGAATCTCTTTGGTTTTCAGAATAACGGCCTTCGCAGTGGCGGCGCCCATGTCAACACCGGCTACTATCGATGATTCCTGTTTCAATCGTTACTCCTCATGCTGCGACAGACGCCTTTTTAGCTCTCAGCATATCAGCAAATGTCTCCACTCTGGTTCTCAAGGCTTCAGCACTATAGGTTCTGCTGTCAAAGTTGTCCGTTTCTAGGGGTAAGGTAGGTATTCCAATATTTTCGTCCACCCACTTTCTAAGAAAGTGAGAGGTAATAGCCAATGGACGGCAATTATATATGTAATTCCAAATGATACCATCTAGGTGGAAATCTTCAATTGCCTTTGCAGTTCGTTGGACAAAACCATAGGAACTGTGGAAGAAACCAACTCTCATTTCTCTTTCAGCTATTGTTTCGCCCAGGGTCTTATAAGTCGTTTTAGATTTGGCTTTGGGTGGCGGTGAGCTAAAAAGTGTCGCACAATTAGCCAAACCTGCATCCTCTATCATGCGCGTAATACTGGCATCGGAATAATGTGTAAGAATAGTCATCACCCTAGGAGCTCCCTTTTCTACCACTCCAATACCTTCATCAACCCTTCTCTTAATCTCCTGATTCAGGATGTCTATAGCACCGGGGCCTTCACTCATAGCCCTACCCGTACAGCCACTCGTAAGCCACATGGCTAACCCTACTTCCGCCTGACTAATCGGCATTGGATCAGCCTTTATAAGCTCACCACAATGGCCTATACCACTATAGAGATAACGACTAATGGATATAGCCTTGTCCCAAGCATCACGGGTTATCTCTATTCCCAGGATTTCTTTAACTCTATCAAAGAGTTCGTTTAACTGTGCACCCAGAAACTCCACTCGTTTTGATTGGTAAGCAGGATATTCGCCCCACCTGGAATCCATTGAGCCATCAACATATATAGCTGGGTGACCATATCTTTCGTGCAAAAGTTGGTCTGTCAGGGACCCCATGTCGCAGTAATAACTGGAGGTGAGGACCAGGTCCGGAATGGGGATTATTCCTTTGGCCAGACCCCCGACCCTGATCTGTTGCAGTGAACACAGCCCATGGCCGGGCGGCAAGCCATCCTCTTCCCCTGCCTCGAGGATGGGCGTAAGTTTGTTAAAGATTTGACCCATAGTATGGCATAGCACCACATCAGGGCATGCGCTATATATTATGTCCGGCGCAGCTGCTTTAATGGCCAGACCCGGCCCTTGGATAGTGGGGAAGCCATAGTAAACCACTTTTTTCCCTTCATCCCGGGCCAAGACCAGGTCAAGAAGCTCCTTAAGCCATGCTCCCAACAGCTTCCTCACTCCCATAAGTTCCACATCATGGTTCTTCCTGACCCAGCTTTCGGCGGATTTCATATCGTCGGGCCCCAATTCCAGTCTCCGAAATGCCTTCTCGATCCTGGCTCTTTCCTTATCAATCTCCTCGACCTCGAATCCACAAATTCTGAGTAGATCATCGTAATAGTCAGCCATTTCTTATTTCCTCCCAACGGTTTCCATAAAGGTTTCGATACGGGTTCGCATCTGTCCTGCTTCTGCCGCATCATAGTCTGACTCCACGGTAAGCATGGATAGACCTGTCTCTTTCTTTAATATATCAGGAAAATAATAGGATGCTAGCTTATAGGACTCCCGGTACATGAGTTGATACCAAATAACCCCCGCAACCTTAAAATCCTTTGCCACCTGAACCAGAAAATCGAACCTCTCTCTGTTTGGTCTAAACCAAGCAGGAGGCACCCTCTGCCAGAAGTAGCAATCCGCCAAATTACCCATAAGATCACCATCGGTTTTTACACTTTCCCAGTAGGGTCTTAACCCCTCAGCAAACTCCTCAATAACAATAACCCCGCCAGCTTCCTCTACTATGTCGAGGATTTTACGGTCTCCCAGGGCCAATGTTGAGCCGGTTAAAAGAATCCTAGGACCCTCCTGAGATGGAATGCTCTTTTCCTCTAGCTCCTCATAAACCGACTCAAGTACCTCCACCATAAATCTCTTATCAGCAAAGAAGGACCCATGATTAAGGGCTATAAAGTCTTTGCTGCTTAAGGGTATTGGCATCGATTTTCGCATCAGGCTTATCTTTCTCAAAAGCTCTCTTTCCCTATTACATAACTGGATGGCTTCCCTAAGTTTTGAATGGGTTATCTCCACTCCAGTTAGTTCCTCAAGTTTCCCTTTAAGCCTGGTTGTCCCATCAAGATAATAATCAAGGGCATGCTTATCTTTCTTATGGGGGACACCGAAGGGGAATATCTCAATATCTGTGTTATAGTCTAAAACATCTGAGATAGAACGAACATGGTTATCTGTTATTGGGATCGTGAGAATATCGATAATGTTATAGTAGGGGTCATCCCCCGATACCGCATAGCCAATCTGAGCACGGCAAAATGTATCTAACCAGCGATTAATATATGCGCCAGCAAGTTCCACAACAGAATGATCTCCACCCCGAACAAGACATATTGGTATCGCTCCGCAGGCTAACACAAGTTCTTCTGGTAGGTAGCCCCCAGGCGTGTAGCCAACAATCTTATGCCCTTCGAGCCTAGCCTTCTCCAAATCGACCATCCTAGCCTTCAAATGAGAAGAAAGCTTCTCCATTGCTTCCATAGTTTGCTCCTTTTCCTTTGCATGTTCGAATTGTGTATCTCCCGAAATGTGCGTTACGACTCAGCTGCTATAAGTCATTACCCAAAACATACTCCGAAAAGTTATGCCTTGCATTACAATCTTATACCTTGAAGGGGCCACATTTCTGCTTCAGTTTTTCGTCATTGCGGTTGGTATTTATATATATCGCAAATTAGGGCCGTTTTAGAAGTTGTGATATTGACGTCCGCTAAGGCATATCCAACAAAAAACCAGGTATTCCCCGAAACGCCATAAACGAGTTTTTATATTTAACCCATTCGGAGGGTAATTTCTTCAAAGCTGAGGCCAGGTCTCCGTTCGAGTCTAACATGTTTCAAACAAGAGTCAAACGGAGACCCGACCCCCTTCTCGTAAATCTAATATTTTATTTACTATCCTATTTTTTCGTGTACCCGGAGTGAACACGGCATCAACACCGCTCGTTTCCAACTCCGCAACATCCTCGGGAGGAATCACTCCACCCACCACCAGCTTCATGTCTGTGATACCCTTTTCCTTCATGAGATTTACGAATTTTCGAGTAAAATGAATATGTTCCCCCCCAAGAAAGCTGCATCCGATGATATCAGCACTTTCTTGGATCGCAGCATTTACAAGGGACTCTGCTGTATTATGAAGTCCTAGGTAGGTGACTTCCATCCCCGCATCTGCAAGCCACTTAGCTGCGATCCGGATCCCATTATCATGCCCGTCGAGCCCGACTTTTCCGAGTATTACTCTTACAGGTCGTTCATTCATTTCAACTTCCTCCCTCTACATTCTAATCTCAAAGTCATAGGCCTTCCTAAACGTATCCACGATCTCTCCCAGCGTCGCCTTTGCTTCCAATGCCTCCATCACCAGGGGTATGCAATTTTTTTCTGGTTCATTCTCCATCTGTCTACACAGTTGATCCAAAATATCTTGCATTTTCCCCTCATTGCGGTTCTTCCTATATTCCTTAAGATATTGTCTTCTCCTTTTCTCCACGTCTGGAGAATGCCGAAAAATATCTATATCGATCTGGGCCTCTTCCTTCTCCTCATCAAATATGTTCACCCCTACCCTCAACATATCCCCCTTCTCAATGTCCTCTGCCATCTTGTTCCTTGATTCGTTTATCTGCTCCTCTATCCACAGATTCTTAAAGCATTCAAGAAAACCACCCTTTGAATTAATCTTTTCCATTAAATCAAGAATCTTCCCCTCAAGCTTATTTGTTAGCCATTCAATGGCATAGGATCCACCTAGAGGGTCTACGGTGCTGCAAACGTTGCTTTCAAACCCAATGATTTGTTGGGTCCTTATGGAGAGTTTATGGGACTCTTCTGTGGGCAGCGCATAGGCCTCATCATAGGAGGTGGTATGAATAGACTGACTGCCCCCTAGTACTGCTGCCAGGGTCTGTATCGTTGCCCTCACAATATTGTTCAGGGGTTCCTGGGCCGTTAGCACGAGACCACTAGTTTGAATGGCTGTTCTAAAAAGAGAACTTCTCTCATCTCTTGCACTATATTTTTCCTTGATGAGCCTTGCCCAAATCCTTCGCATGGCCCGAAGCTTCGCAATCTCCTCCAAAAAATCAATATGGGCGCTGGTAAAAAAGGCCATTCTTCCTGCGAAGTGATCAATATCCAAGCCTCTTTCTAGCATGCGACGGATATATTCTTCCGCCAGGGTAAAGGCAAAGGCCGCCTCTTGAATCGCATTGATACAATACTCCCTGCAATTATAGGCGTTGATGTTAATACTATTCCAGTGGGTCATATTTTTGCTCGAGTATTCAATGACATCGCAGGCCGTTTTCATGGCCAGCTCAAGAGGATAAAACTTCGTAATGGATTGATAATTAGGGCCTATCAACTGAGTACACGCACAATTCATGATGGTTCCGCGGAGTGTCTCAGGCGAAATTCCCCGTTTTTTGGCGATCAAGAGATACATGGGAAAGATCACGGCAGAGGTGGGACTGTTGATGATTAATGTGCTACTCACCTTATCAAGGGGAATATTATCAAAAAGCCGATCCATATCCTCCAGGGTGGAAACTGAGGTGCCCTGTAACCCCACTTGGCCTTCGGCTAATGGATGGTCGGCATCTACACCTATCTTGGTCGCATTGTCAGGATCGAAGTTGATCCCGGTCATGCCTTGCTCGAGAAGGAAGATAAAGCGTTTATTGGTCTCTTCCGGCAATCCATAACCAGCCTGTTGTCGTCGGGTCCAAAGTCTTTTTCTGTACATGTCTTTGTGGATTCCACGGGTATATGGAAACTCCCCTGGATTCTCTCCTTCCAAGTGTATGTCATCTGCTTTATAGCATTCTTTAAGTTCTATCCCGGAAAGTGTTCTGTAATGCGGGAGTTGTTCTCCCTTAATATAGGTTTCATAATGACTTTTTTTCTTTTTCATACTAGCTCCCTCCCTCTTCCCTTATTATTCTTGTTGCCTTTCGTTCGTAACGTGGCAAAGAATCTGGTGCTTTGACTTCTACTTCAATTCTTTGCCCCAGCCGTGAGGAAAGCTCCGACGCGATTCGGGATTGTAATCTACTGGCACCTCCCTCTTGATCCCATGCGTCTTTGGTCGCTTCCACCGCCACTTTTGCCTGTTCTAAGCCCGTATCACGTGTCTGTATGTATATCTGCCATCCTTCAATATTCACCCCATCCACGGCACTCAAGATATCCTCCACCTGCGACGGCCAAAACATGGCCCCTCGCACCTTAATCATGTCATCAGAGCGACCCACAATGCCTTTTATCTTAGGAAGGGCATTGCGTCCGCATGGACAACCCATAGGCTCTTCGCACCAGCTCATGATGTCTCGAGTTCTCCAACGGATCATGGGCGAGGCCTCTCTGGTCAGTGTGGTCAAAACCAATTCTCCCTGCTCACCTGGGCCCAGTCTCTTCCCCGTATCCGGATCCACGATTTCGGGGAAGACCTCATCCGCAAAAATGTGCATCTCCTCCCTTTTGCTTGTGTGGATGCATTCAGAGGCTACCGCTGGGCCGCCAGTCTCCGTCAGTCCATAACCCGCAAAGATTTTCACCCCCTCCGGTAGTTCATTTTCTACCCGTCTTCTGATTTCGGTCGACGCCTTCTCCCCCCCGAACATGACCACCCTTATTTTCCAGTCGGTCCTGGGATCAATGCCTTTGGCCTTTGCTGTCCTGATGAGATGAAGTGTGTAAGAGGGAGAACAAAGTAACACAGTAATATCCATATCTCTCAACCACTCCACAGCGGCATGGGATCTCCCGGGACCGGCTGGAAACAGGGTCGCGCCAGAGGCCTCGGTTCCGAGCTCCATGGAAGGACCGCCCATCCACAAGCCCAAGCCGTACCCTTGATAGACGATGTCCCCTGGTCCAATTCCCCACATGAAAAACAGCCTACCCATCTGTTCTCTCAGCGTTTCAAACCAGTCTTTTCTCGTGAATCCTATAGGCACCGGAGTGCCTGTCGTGCCTGTGGTCGCTGCAAACCGGCAAATTTCCTGAGGTTTCAATCCCAGTACAGGAAAAGGATAGAGGGCACGAAGATCCTTTTTTTCTGTTGTCGGCACATGGACTAAGTCATCCGTGCTCTGGATATGTTGTGCTTTAAGACCAGCCTTACTGAAGAGTTCTCGGTAATAGGGAATCGTGTTATAACATCTTTCAACCGTTTCTCTCAGTCTATAATTCTGTATTGCTTGCAGTTCATCCAAGGGCATTGTTTCTAGCTTTTCATTGAAGAATTTCATGGCTTCCCCTCCTCTTGGCAAAATATATTGTTATCCTCTTCTTAGATGGATGAGGTAGGCAAACCTGGAAAATTACGCACACCCTTTAAGAAGAGATTATAAATAATTTCTGCAAGTTCCTGGGGAGTGACGGATCCCTTGGGATCGTACCAAGAATAAATCCAGTTACACATCCCGAAAAGGATGAACGTTACCGCAGTCAATTTACTTTTTGGTAGAAGGTTGGGAAAAAGATCTTTCAGGACGCCAGCCACAATTTGATAATAACATCTCTCTTTTTCAGCGATTGTCCTGTAATATTTTTTGGGTAGGCAATGTGTTTCATGGAGAAGGACTTTGCCTTCCGCCAAGTTGTTGGAGTAAAGCTCAATATGCCGCGATATGATGAACTTAAGTTTATCATTGCTCACCTCCACCTGACTTAGATGCTGCTCCAAGTCTTGCAGAACCAAATCCATGTAATTGGATAAGATAAAAAACAGGACTTCAGTTTTGGTTTTGAAATAATAATACATGCCCCCTTTGCTGATTTTAGCCGCTCCAGCAATTTCATCCATTGTGGTTTCCAAAAAGCCCTTGCGACTAAATAATCTGGCAGCGGCTTTCGCGATTTTCTTGCCTCGTTCAAAACCTCTTTTGTCCAACTTTTTCATTATATTTCCCTATATATATCAATTACTTAAATTTAATAAAAAACCGACTGTTCGGTATAATTTTTACCGATCAGTCAAATATAGAAATACTCTTCGCTCTTCGTCAACTAAAAAGTGAATTGAATTTAATATTAACCTTGAAAAGTTCTGGCTTCGTGGGTTGTTTGTCGATAAATGGATTTATTGGCGCTGGAAACAGATTCGATCCAACCCCCCGTAAATAATTATTTTTTCGGATAAGAGACTGAAAATGGCGTCGGGAAAAGAGCGAAGAGAAGTAAAACCTTATTTGCAGGATAGCTTCCGGAGAGAGGAGTTGCTTCAAACGTGGAAGGGAGAACCCCTCTCTTGAAATTGGTTCTCCCTCCCTCGCCTGATTCCGCCTTACATAAACCACGCAACAACGAGAACAGAAGAAGTTCTACTCGCAAGGTGGTAGGCTGAGCCAAAGCCGTTTATGAGCCCAGCCTAAAGACCTTCAGGGCATTGTCCCTCAGCACGGCTTGCTTGGTCGCATCCCGGATGGGCAGTTCAAGAAACTCCTTTTTAAAACGGGTGAGGCCCAGACCGTTGGTTGCCCACATGGCCTTTCTCCGCCCTGCCCTATCCAGGAAGGATACCAGGCGTGGGTCAAGGGCAGAAGGCATATATGCGCCTATGTTTCCATATACGTTGGGGTGTCTCCATAGCATGGAAATCCACTCCGTCACCCATGGGAAGCCCGTATGGGTGAGCACAATCTTCAGACTCGGAAAATGGATGGCAATTTCATCTGCCCGCATGGGTCGGCTGTAATCACTGGGAAGAGGCTCGGCTGAT
>JASFEQ010000112.1:0-11243 GCA_050124735.1 Desulfobacteraceae bacterium
TCCGATCTAGAGAAGGACATCCTAGACCGGATCATAGAGTGCATTGAGAATTTATGCGGGATTGCCTGTCAAATCTCTCAAGGGATGGAGCCCCCCCATTATGCCTATAATGAGAAACGCTCCCAGTATCATTCAAAAGCTATTCTGAAACGCCTTCTTCTTGATCAAAGACAGGATTCCATTCGACTCATCGGCGTGACCAACGTGGATCTTTATGTGCCTATTCTCAAATACGTCTATGGATTAGCCCTGATCGATGGCCATTGTGCTGTTATATCCTTACACCGACTCCGTCCGGAGTTTTATAATAAGCCACCAAATCCAGATCTCTTGATGGAGCGGGTTGAGAAGACCGTATTGCACGAGCTTGGCCATAGTATGGGTCTAACGCACTGCATAGATCGGCGCTGTATCATGTACTCTTCAACACGTATAGGGGATACAGACCACAAGAGTTCCCGCTTTTGTCCCACTTGTTCCGACCTTTTTAGATGGTACCTAGGGAAATGTCTCGAGGATGATAATGCATGAGTGTCGAAATATTCGGCACCTGTCCTTTTTCTCGGCATTTCTTGAATAAATAAAATAATCGATAAGTTATCTGCATTTCCATTTTTCCTGCCCCTATATGTGCCGAAATATTCGGCAGACCGGTTTTATCATAGCATGCGCTTAGTCATTTGCCCTTCAGGAATATATCAAATAAAAACAGGTGGTTAAGTGCCCGGATAAGTCTTTGGATTTCAATGGCACGACTTTTGCCCTACATGTGAAGAAAGAAAAAACTTTCTATAAGGAGGGTATACCCATGGGATCTAAAGCGACGGGAACATCCATGAAGATCATTCCGCCTGGGAAGAAAAAATGCATATGGATGGAGGCTGGTGTCGTCTCCTATAAACTATGTGATAATAATTACGATTGTCCCACCTGCGTGTATGATCAGGCCATGCAAGCGAAGGTGGCACGACTAAAGGAAGCAGAAATTGTTGCACCCGTTGAAAAGCCGGCTGATGAGCTTCCTGCAACCTGGGTGGATAAAATGATGCAGCTTCCTGCTTCTCAGCGCAAATGCCGTTATATGATTACGGGTGAAATTGACCGTAAGATATGCCCCAGCGCTTACGAATGCGGCACCTGCTCTTTTGATAAGATGATGCAGGCGCGCATCCAGGCAGAACCGCTTCCTGTGGCTGCCGAAAGTTATGAGGGAGGTTTCCAGTTGGTCTCAGAAATGTATTATCATGAGGGGCACGCCTGGGCCAAGCCTGAATACGGAGGTCGGCTCAGAGTGGGTCTGGACGATTTCGCACAGAAGCTTCTGGGTAAGCTCACCAAGATTCTCGTTCCTGATCTGGGTCACGAGGTAAAGCAGGGTGAAGTGGCTTTTCAATGTATGCGAAATGGCGAAACAGTGGACGTTTTATCTCCTATTGATGGCACAGTATTCCGCGTGAACCATAAAACCCTTGAAAATCCCCAACTTCTCAATGAATCCCCCTATGAAAATGGATGGCTTGTTATCGTAGAACCGAAAAAGCTTCGTAAGAATCTTAAGGGATTATATTACGGTGAAGAGGCCCAGAAGTATTTGAATGAAGAGAGAGAGAAGCTCTTTTCCAAGGCCCATGATGACTTAAGGATAGCTGCAGATGGCGGTCAAGCGGTGGATGATATTTTTGAAGAGCTGGAAGGAAAAGAGTGGTCCAAATTTGTGAGAGCCTTTCTCAGGACCTGATTCAGTCGAACCCTCTTTACCCTGCCATATAAAACGACCACTTCTGAGATTAACCAAGTTTTAGAGGTGATATGGCGGGGTGAAGATCGGGGTGAGACTATCCCTCCTGCGAATCTTTCCCATCTAAACAGTCCAACAGATATGCATAAAGGTCTATGATCTCTAAATTCAGATCCGTGTTGGACTGGGCGCAGGTGAGGTGAATCTTGCACTTGGGACAGGCGGTAATGAGGGCTTCTGCTCCGGTTTGTATAGCTTCATCGAGCCGTTCCACTTGCATGGCTTTGGAACAGCCTGAGCATTCCATCCATGCCGTCGTACCGCAGCAAAGGGAATTCTCCCTATTTCTCTCCATCTCTACCAGAGTGCTCCCAGGGACGATCTGCAACAGTTCTCTGGGAGGGTCATATACCCCTGCCCAGCGACCCAATCGGCAGGGATCCTGGTAGGTGATGGCTCCCATGGGAGAGGGCTTGAAGGATAACCCTGCCGCTGGCAACTCTCTTGCAAGAAACTCTGTCATATGAAGGACCTCAAAGGGCAGCTGGCCAAAATACTTGGGATAATGCTCTTTGAAGGTGAAGTATCCTTCAGGACATGTAAATATCACTGTTTTGGCCCCAGTGGCACGGATAATTTCCAGATTTAAAGCTCCAAGTTTGCGAAAGGTGGACTCATCCCCGCTCCAAAGGGCATCATGTCCACAGCAGCGCTCATCCCGACTAATGACAGGCTCCAGGCCCATCCTGTTTAGCAAGGCGAGGACGCTTCGTGCCGTTTCCGTGGGAGCCAAGTTGAGGTATTCAAAAACCACGTCAAAATAGGGAAGGCACCCTACAAAATAGAAATACTCCCCCTTCTCTTTGAAAGTCCCTGCTTCCTCTGCCCATGCGATGCGCTGTTGTTTCATGTCCAGGGTTTGCAGGCTGGCAATGGCCTGTAGCATGCCGTGATGACTTTCCTGGGGTACGTTCCCCGCCCTGCGCGCCTTCTCCCGCATGGCACGGGTGAATTCGGGGAAATCAATTTCCACGGGGCATCGTATGCTGCAACGGGCACAACTCAGACACGCCCATAAATCCTGGCTTTTGAGCACATCCTCACCTGAATCTGACATGACCCGTTTGAGCATCTGCCTGGGAGAGAACCCTGGCAGCGTCCGGGCCACTGGACAACTTCCCGTGCATACCCCGCACTCCATACAATAGTCGATCTGTCTCTGGGTGAGTTCCATTCTCTGTTCCACCAATATTAGGTATCGCTCGTCCCACACGTCCAGAAATTACCTTCCTTGCCCTTTCTAGACGCGTTGTTGGAAAGGCTTGAAGATGTGACAAAATTCCGAGTCACTTACCAAGCTTCATCAAAGGGATCGATTCTGTCAAGGGAAAAAGCCTTTAGGCGCATGACAACCCGCAGAATACGATCAAAATTTTTAACCCGTAAAATGGCCATTTCTAAACCCTTCGATGACATCTTCCAACTATACCGACGAGTGGACGCAAAGGCCTATCCGCAAACGGTTTTCACCTTTGTGCAAGAAAGCGGGCAGAGTATAGCAGAAAAACGTTTTCTTTCTGCAAGAAATTTTTTCCTTTTGAATGCCGAACTTTTATCCAAAATTAATTGACAAACGCGGGAGATGGAAATATAAGGGGGATTTCAAATTTTTGGCTTTCCATATCTTTTTGCTAACTATTTAGGCTGCCGTTAACGGTCTCACGTTGAAGAGAACATTAACGGGGTACAGATCATCAAGAGCGAGCGGTGAGGTTTATGGCCAAGAAACCAAAACGAGGAAAGATAGTAATCGATAGAGAGCGCTGTAAAGGTTGCGGCCTTTGCATACCTGTCTGCCCCCAGAAAGTGATCATTACGTCGAAAAAATTGAATCAAAAGGGGTATTCTCCAGCTCAGTTCAAAGAAAACATAGCGGAAGGCGAAAAAGGCTGCACCGGATGCGTCATGTGCGCCACGGTTTGTCCTGAAGTCGCCATCGAGGTGTACCGTGCCCAGTGAAAAAATGTTAATGCCAGGTTCTCATGTGGTCGGTGAGGCGGCGGTGCGCGCCGGCTGCAGATACTATTTTGGATATCCCATCACGCCCCAGAATGAACTCCCAGAGTATCTCTCTTCGCGCCTAGTCCAGCTGGGCGGTACTTTCATTCAAGCGGAAAGCGAGGTTGCCTCCATCAACATGGTTTTGGGCGCTTCGGTGGCAGGGGGTCGTGTCATGACGTCGTCCTCGTCACCCGGTGTCGCCCTAAAACAGGAAGGGATCTCTTACATGGCTGGCCAGGAACTACCGGCGGTCATTGTGAACATGATGCGCGGCGGGCCTGGGCTGGGCAATATCGCCCCTTCAGCCGCGGACTATTTCCAGGCCACCCGGGGCGGTGGACATGGTGACTACCGCACGCCCGTGTTGGCTCCGGCTGGGTGCCAGGAACTGGCAGAGTTGACTTTCGTGGCCTTTGATTTGGCCGATGCCTACCGCACCCCTGTCATGCTCCTGGGGGATGGCTTGATGGGTCAGGTCATGGAACCCGTTGTCTTCCCTGACTTTATTGATCTCAAAGACTTGCCGGAAAAGGATTGGATTCTGGATGGATGTGAGGGTCGCGAGGCCCGAGCCATCTTTTCCATGCTCCTCGGTCAGAAAGGCGAACTCTATTATCATAACGTACATCTTCAGGAAAAGTATGACCAGATAACGGCCAAGGAACAACGCTGGGAAACCAAGCACACGGACGATGCTGACATTATCGTGGTGGCCTATGGCACGGCGGCACGCATCGCTGAAAGTGCGATTGAAGAGCTGCTTGAAGAGGGTATGGCTGCCGGCCTTTTCCGCCCGATTACGCTCTGGCCTTACCCGAAGGCACCCCTGCGCGATCTGGCCAGAGACGGCCGCAAGGTAGCCGTGTTCGAGTTGAGTATGGGGCAAATGGTAGAAGATGTGGTTCTTTCTGTTGGCGAGCGAGCTGAAATCTTCTTTTACGGCATTCCTGGCGGGCTTATTCCCACCCCCGCCGAAGTGGCCGGCTTTCTGCACTCAGTCGCGAAAGGCGACGAAAAGGTGGGCAGGAGGATCGAAGTATGAACGCTGAAGTGGCTTACAAGAAGGTCTTTGGCCGACCCGAGTCTCTAAAGCCGAACCCGACCCATTACTGTCCTGGTTGCGGCCATTCCATCGCCCATCGTTTGGTGGCCGAATGCCTAGACGAAATGGGTTTGCGCGAGAAGACGATCGGCGTACCGCCGGTGGGTTGTGCCGTTCTGGCCTACAATTACTTTAATTTCGATATGGTGGAGGCGCCCCATGGGCGGGCTTTGGCTGTGGCCACCGGCGTCAAGCGGGTGCGCCCGGACAATTTTGTCTTATCTTACCAAGGCGACGGAGATTTGGCAGCCATCGGTACGGCCGAGACGATCCATGCAGCGAACCGTGGCGAGAGAATCTCCACCATTTTCATTAACAACGCCATTTACGGAATGACCGGTGGCCAGATGGCGCCTACAACGCTTTTGGGTCAACATGCGACCACCGCCCCCGGAGGGCGCGATGCCAGGCTTCACGGCCGCCCCATTGATATTTCCGCGATGATAGCCAATTGTGAGGGCGTGGTTTATGTGGAGCGCTGCGCTTTGACGTCAGTCAAGTACATTCGCCAAGCCAAGAAGGCCATCAAAAAGGCTTACCAGTGCCAGCTTGATGACCTGGGTTTTTCTCTGGTTGAGCTTCTCTCACCCTGTCCAACAAACTGGAAGCTGTCGGTGGCGGATGCTTGGAACTGGATCAATGATGTAATGGTCAAAACCTACCCTTTGGGCGTCATTAAAGACACCACGGGATACGAGGATAAGAAATGATGACCCGAACAATTTTTTCCGGTTTTGGGGGCCAGGGTGTTCTTTTGATGGGCTATGTGCTGAGCCACGGAGCCATGGCCAAGGGACTCAACGTCACTTACTTTCCCTCCTACGGCGCCGAGATGCGAGGCGGCACAGCCAACTGTACGGTCACGTTGTCTGACAAAAAGGTCGCCTCACCGGTGGCCTCCAATCCGGACGTCCTGGTCGCCATGAACTTCCCTTCCCTTGAGAAATTCCTTCCCACCGTGGTGGAACAAGGCCTGGTGTTTCTAAACGCTTCGCTCATTGAGGAGCCGCCCTCACGCTCGGACGTTGAGTGGATCCAGGTGCCCACACTCGAACTGGCCCAGGAAGTGGGTTCGGAGCGCACAGCGAACATGGTTATGATCGGGGTGGTTTGCGCCAAGGCCCAACTGCTGTCTCTTGAGGAGACCATCACAGGGATGCGGGCAGCCCTCAAGGGCAGAGAAAAGCTATTCAAAATCAATGAGAAAGGTATAGAACGGGGTTTCAGCTTCGCAGCGAACGGTAAGTGAAACTCACCATGCTTCCCCTCCCTCAAGCCCTACCCTCAGAAACTGTCTCGCAATTCAACAAAACTGTCATTCCGGGCGAGCCTGCAAGCTTGCCCCGTACTTGATACGGGGCCTGCCCCGTACTTGATACGGGGTTGGGCGAGACCCGTGCTTCGACAGGCTCACCACCCTGAGCGAAGTCGAAGGGGAATCCAGGAAGCTAGTGTCTCGTATCGCAAATTTGTGAACAGAAAAAGTACTTTTTTGCATTGATGGCCATGTTAAAAACCAACTACTTATGTCTGATATAGTTATAAAATTAAGTAAACGAAATTATGGTACGATGCACTAGCATAAAACCGAATCATTCTGGGTCCCGGCTCGCCCTGTTGAATTGCGCTTTGCGCACTCGCCGGAGGCGAGATTCAACAGGGCGAGCATCCCGCTTCCGTCTTCGCTGAAGCTTCGCCAGACAGGCCGTGGGATTTGGCCGGGATGACTAATTGTGACTCAGCCGCTTAATCTCCTTAGAAAGCCCCCAGAATTGTGGCGTATCTCTCCCATGTTCCAAGCTCGCGCAATGGCTTAATTTCACTTGAATATTGAGGCGCTCCTATTCTATATTGCCGATAGGATTGAACGGGAGTCTAAATGCATGCGTTTTGAACCCACCATGAAACAGGCCGTGATAAGGCGGACTGCGAGGAAATTCGCTGAGGCCAAACTCGCTCCGGCGGCAGCAGAGATGGACAGGACTGGCCATTTTCCTGGGGACATTGCCGAGGAAATGGCAGAGCTCAACTATTTCGGCCTGGAGATTCCTGCCCAGTACGGTGGCGCAGCACTCGATACGGTAAGCAGCGCCATTGTCATTGAGGAAATCTCAAGGGTCAATGCGGCTATGGGACTCTGTGTTTCCGTGCATAATAGTGTTTCGGCCTATCCCACCTTCCAATTTGGGAGCGAGAATCAGCACAAAGATTTCCTGGTGCCTCTGGCCTCTGGTAAGAAAATAGGGACCTTTTGCCTTACTGAACCCAATGCGGGTTCCGATGCTTCCGCCTTGGAGACCACGGCCATTCGTCAGGGAGACGATTATATCCTCAATGGAAACAAGGTGTTTGTGACCAATGGGGGTGTTTCCGGAATTAACCTGATCTTTGCCAGAGTCCATCCTTCTGAAGAGGGAAAAGGATTTACCGTTTTCATCGTGGAGTCTGACCGTAAAGGCTTGGAAAAGGGGCCGACAGAGGAACTCATGGGTATGCGTGGGAATCCGGTTTGTCCCATTATTCTCAACGATTGCCGTATTCCTCCCGAGAATCGTCTGGGATGGGAAGGCGAGGGGCTGAAGATCGCCCTGTCCACCCTGGGTGGTGGACGGATCGGCATTGCGGCTCAAGCACTTGGTATTGCGCAAGGTTCGTTAGAAGTCTCCCTCAAGTATGCCAAAGAACGTCATCAATTCGGGAGGGCCCTCTCGCAGTTTGGCGCTATTCAGAACTTCTTGGCGGATATGGCAACCAGTGTTGACGCGGCCAGGCTTTTGATCTACCGAGCGTCTGACCTGAGGGATAAAGGACTTGATCATACTACTGAATCAGCCATGGCCAAGCTCTATGCCAGTGATGTGGCGGTGGATGCGGCAAGAATCGGCGTTCAGATCCATGGCGGATATGGGTACACCAAAGCCTATCCCATTGAGCGTTTTTACAGGGATGCAAAGGCCTGTGAGATCTACGAAGGCACCTCAGAGGTACAGCGCATGATCATTGCACGAAACCTGTTAAACCAGTAAAAATTGTTCTGGTGCCATGAAATGTTAGCCGGCCACATGGACATGAGAACTGACTACGGGAGTTTCAAGTCCAAAGGTCAAAATCCAAATGCCAAAACAATGACAAAATCCCAATGACAAAAGGGCTAACTTTTTTGGTCACAATTTTTTGACTTTGTCATTTGGCATTTATTTGTCATTGGGGCTTTGACATTTGACCTTTTTGGCAAGTGCCTCAGTGGTGAATCCAAATCATTTAGAAAGAACGGTTCATGAACATCGTTGTCTGCATCAAACAGGTTCCGGATGAGCCGACCATCCGTATTGATCGGCAAAGGATGACGATCATCCGGGAAGGCGTTAAGAGCATCATCAATCCTTTGGATTACGTGGCACTTGAGGCATCCCTTGAATTGCGCAACAGGCAGGGGGGTGAGGTGATTGTCCTCACCATGGGTCCACCCCAGAGCGAGGAAGCGCTCAGGGAGGCCATGGCCGCTGGTGCAGACCGTGCCATTTTGCTTGCTGATCCCCTCTTTGCAGGTGCGGATACCCTTGCCACATCCCACGTGCTCGCCACAGCCATTTCAAAATTGGATCCATTTCCAGACCTGGTACTCTGTGGCATGCAGACCATTGACAGTGATACGGGTCACGTGGGTCCTCAAATCGCGGAGGAATTGGGTATTCCCCAGGTTTGCGGCGTCAATGAGATTCACCTGGAGGAAGATTTTTTGATGGTAAAACGTTTGAGTGACGGTTTTCTGGAGACTCTCCGTGTTGATTTGCCTGCACTTTTAGCCGTTACCCACGAGCTTTCTTCCGTCAGGCACCTGCCCTTCGGGGCCTTGGAAGTCGCCTTTTCGGAAAGAGGTGTCACCCAATGGGGCCTCGAAGACCTGGACTTAAAGGAGGAGGAGGTGGGTTTCAAGGGTTCGGCCACTCAGGTCTGGAAACTTCAACCCCCTCCGCCAAGAAGAGAGGGGGATCTGGTGACAGGCTCCCCTCAAACACTGCTCGATCACCTGATCCGCAAATTAGAGGCCTTAAGCATTTTGGACGAGGAAGATGGGCACGAATAAAGCCTTAAGTGGTGTCTGGATTTTCGGCGATTACCGGAACTATTTTCAAAACCGGGTCACCTTGCAGCTCATCGCCAAAGGGAAGGAGCTGGCAACAAAGCGCAACACCAAGGTGACGGCTCTCCTGCTCGGTGAGCAGGTCCAACAGTATGCCATGGAATACGTGGCTCACGGTGCAGACTTGGTCATCGCAGCTGAACATCCAGACCTGAAGGAATACCAGGTGGAATCATATTGTGCGCTTGTGGCGCAGTGGGTGGAAACCCTTGAACCGGAGATCTTCCTGGCGGGTGCAACTTCTTTTGGTCGGGAATTCTTTCCTCGTTTGGCAAAAAGACTTGGCACAGGTTTGAGTGCCGATTGTGTGGCTCTGGAAGTGGACCCGAAGACAGGACTTTTGCTGCAGACAACGCCAGCCTTTGGTGGAGAACTCCTGGCCGAAGTGGTCACGCCGAATCACAGACCCCAGATGGCCACCGTTCATCCGGGTGTCTTTCAGGAACGCCCCCATGACCCAGAGGCTGTGGGTCGCATCCTTTACCCAGAGATCAACGTGGTGCCTCGAAGCCGTGTAAAACTCATCCGAAGCAGGCGCCAGCAGATACGAAAAGTTAACCTGGAAGAAGCGCCGGTGGTCATTGCGGGAGGCAGGGGCCTGGGGACAAAAGAGCAGTTTGAACGCCTTTTTGAGTTGGCGCAGTTATTGGAGGGTGAGGTGGGAGCCACCAGGCCTGTCATACGGGCTGGCTGGGCCGAGGAGGACAGGCTTCTGGGCCAGACGGGGAAGAGTGTTAAACCCAAACTCCTCATCTCAATTGGAACTTCTGGGGCGCTTCAGTACACAACTGGCATCCAGGGTGCTGAAGTCATTATCGCTATTAATCGGGATCCCCATGCACCCATTTTTAAGATGGCCGACCTGGGGCTGGCAGGTGACGCGAGCACCGTTTTGCCTCTGCTGCTTGAGGCGTTGCGAAAACGCATTTAAGGGGTAAGCAAACAAGGCACGCCCAGGAGGTCGTGGTTTTGGTCTGCCCCTCAAAGGGGGATCCTGTTGCCAGATCTTGGAATTTTAATTTCAAATGACAAAGCCCAAATGTCAAATTCACCCTGTTAAATAGTCATCTAGTACTTACTTGCAAGCATTGACGTGTGAATAATGTCATTGCGAGGAGCCGGAGGCGACGAAGCAATCTCCGTGTAATGCTTGAAATGAAGTAGGTTTTGGCGCCGAGACTGCTTTGCTTTGCTCGCAATAACGGGCCTAAATAACAAGGGTCCATTGCAGAAGCAAGCACTGGTGCGTTGAACCCCAAAAACTCGGTCTGTCCAGAAAGAAATGATAAGGTTAATCCAAGTCAATATCTATTTGATTTAACAGGGTAAATGTCAAAATCCAAAATCTAAAAAACCCGTTCTATCTTTCCTGGAGTTTGGTCATTTGAACATTTGGATTTGATTTGGCATTTGAACTTGGTCATTTGGCATTCTTGTACCGAATCGAAACTGTTTCAGGCAAAGTCTATTATATCGGATCAAACCTAAAAGACGTGACCCCAGGACCTTTTGAAGATGGTTAAGTTCAAAGAGAGCAAAATCAGTGCCCACCATAATTATCTGGTCAACGATCTGCTCACGCCAGGTTTCGTGGTTGGGGATCCCCATTCCCGGCACCATTTCTATTTTCTGGCCGACCCTGTCCTGCCTGGAGAGAGCACGCCCCGAGTCTCTGCCCGAATAATGGATGAGAAGGGAGATTTGCTCCTGGAATTAAACGGAAACCGAATCGGTGATAACCCGGGGAAATGCGACTATCATCCCCTCCAGGGAGGGTTCAAGATACTCCGCCGACCAAATGAGCCACTCCTGGAAGTCCTCACACAAAACTTCCCAAGGGGACATCTGACCCGCATAAAGGCGAGATTGTTTGATGAGAACGGCGATCTCCGAGTGGAACCGCTGGGAGAGAGCATCCAAGTCCACGGAGAGACCAATTTGGTCCTTGATACCCCTTTCACGCCTTCCGCGAAGACATAAGCGCGTCATTCACCCGCCAAAGTGCTTTGCCGGTTGAATTTCCCACCGGCTCCCCCCGAAACTTGTTGCACTGCACGCGCGGCGATCTTACATTATTGACAGGTCCTAAACATTACGCTTAATATGAAATTTTTTGAGAATTCCCATCCACACCTGAACTCTTAAGTGGAGGAAGACAAATATGAGCGATTCAAGCCAAGATAAGCGTTCTTCAAAGA
>JASFEQ010000113.1:0-11210 GCA_050124735.1 Desulfobacteraceae bacterium
ATGCTTACGCAAAAGTGGTTGGAAGATGCTCTGGAGAAATTCCTTACAAAAGGGGGACCTCCTTAAATGGTCTTTACTCCTTGAAATGGGGCCCTATTTCGCTTTTAGAGATGTCCCTCTCTTTTGATGGAAATGTGGGGAAGGTTAAAGTTGAAAAAGGGGGGTAAAAAAGCTAATGTTGCCCCTGTTAAATAGATGCAGGAGAAGGGAGGGATCATGAGCCAACCTGATATTTACTGGATCGGAGATTCTGGAACGAAGTACGGATACTGGATTTATCCGATTGAGGCGCAGTTTCGAAAGATAGCTGGAAACGTCATCTTTGCCAAGAAAACGGGAACAGGAGAGTGGACACCTGTCTACGTGGGACAGACCAGGAATTTTGACGAAGGCATGGCGGATCAGGAGCTGCAAGCATGTGCAAAAAGCAATGGTGCTACACATGCTCATGTGCATTTCAATTCCCCGGATGAGCACTACCGAAGAGCTGAAAGGGACGATTTGATCGCCAGATGGAAACCCGTGTGCAACAGTTGAGGCTACCCCCATATGTCATACATTCGGAATAAAGCCATTGATGGATTACGAGTGGGCGATACTTTTTCAGTCTCACGCACGTTCACAGACCAGGATGTGCTCCAATTCGGTGAGATTTCCAGAGACTATAATCCTGTTCACTTTGATGAGCGATTTGCCAAGGTAAAGAATTTTACCCGGCCTGTCTGTCAGGGGCTCTTGGTAGCGAGTCTTGTGACGGAAATTGGAGGGCAGATCGGATGGCTCGCATCAGGGATGAACTTCAAGTTCTTAAAGCCCGTGTATTTCGGGGACACCGTAAAGTGTGCTTTCACGATTGCTGAAATTGACAATGAAGGGAAAGCAAGGGCCGAGGCAGCCTTTACGAATGAAGATGAGACCATTGTCTTACTCGCCGTCGTGACGGGTTTTATACCGGAGGCTGAAGAGAAGCAAGTCATGAAAGCCATGGTTGCTGAAGGGGATCTCACGAACAAGGTCTCTTAGGGACGACTTACTCTTATTTTGATATGTGACAGCGATGAAGGACTTTACTCGAGAGGGGACGTGATGGACAAAGAAAAGCTTAAGAAGCTTGGCGAAGATCCACGTTTTATCAGCGGGATTTACAATTACTGTGATCGGTGGTGTGAACGTTGTCCCTTCACCTCCCGTTGCATGAATTTTGAGCTTTCTGAGGAAGATTTTGCGGACCCTGAAACACGCGACATACAAAATGAGGCCTTTTGGAGCAAGTTGTCTGAAACGTTCCAGGTGACGCTCGAACTCCTGAAAGAGATGGCAGAGGAACGGGGAATTGACCTTGATTCCATCGATGACGAGGAATCGCGAGAGGAAACAAGACTGAAGGACGAAGTGGCGGAAAGTAACGCATGTTGCCGCGCGGCCAAGGCCTATGGGGGTATGGTGGATGATTGGTTTGTTTCGGCCAGAGATTTGTTCGGAGAAGTGGAAGATGAAAAGGAGTCGGTAGGGCCGCTTGGAATACCGAAAGTAAGCCCTGATCGGGAAGAAACAGGCCTTGAAGAAGCGCTGGAAGTGATCCGCTGGTACCAACACCAGATTTGGGTCAAGCTTATGCGAGCGGTTAGAGGCGAGATGGAAGATCGATGGGAAGAACTGGAGGAGTTTCCCAAAGATTCAGATGGGTCAGCAAAGGTGGCTTTAATCGGTATGGATCGCTCCATCGCAGCCTGGGGAGAGGTGGCTGGTCATCTACCCATGCTCAAGAAGGGTGTCATGGGCATCGTTTTACATCTTGAACGGTTGTGCAAGAATGTGGAAAAGGAATTTCCTGATGCAAGGGCATTTCTCCGGCCTGGATTCGACAAGGTAGACCTGAACGGCTAGGGACCCCCATTTTGTATAATCATGCTCGTGATTATGCGGGGGGATCTCTTCTTGAGAAAGTGTATGTATTTCTGGTATAATAGCGTTTGTCTCTTTCGGGCAAATAGTTGTCCAAGTCTTCAAGAAAACGGACTTATCTAACAGTACTCGGAGGAGGCTTCAAATTATTATCTGGAGGCGTGATTATGAGAGTACTACTTAGCGTTATGCTGGCTCTATTCTTGTTTGTGCCCGCGGCTGTTCATGCTCAGCAAGGTGCCAATCCAGGGACCTTTTCCGCCATAAAGATGGATCAGGATGTGGTGGATCATGTGCTCACCGAAGGCAATGACATTTTTGTGAAAGTGCACAGTGACTATTGGGGTGCAGAGTTTATCGTTAAGATTTCCGATGAAAACATGGGCAACTATCGACAGTGGCTCAATGGATCGTGGGAATACCCAACCCAGGTTTACCGTTCAAACCAGAAGGGTAAGCAAGGATATACCTACCGGATCAACACGGGTGCAAAATATGTGGAGTACTGGACGGGTGGCAAAATGGTTCTCCATCTGATGCGGGGACAATGAGTATACATTTTGGCAAACCTGAACAAACGCGCCTAGAGTCTTAGCAAAACCTAATTCAACAAAAAACTGACCTGCTATCGCCTGAACTTGACATGAAGTTGATCCCGATGCCCACCTTGTCGTGGGTATTGGGATGGCTTCGTTTTACAGCATTTTAAATCCATACCTATTGCCGATAAATGAACGAAAATTTATCACCCGCTGAGTTGCGGAGCCTCATACGGGGCAAGGAATGGACAAAGGCCACAACAGGCGTGGCCGCGGGTTGCGTTCAGGCCAATCTGGTCATCCTCCCCCAGGAGTATGCCTTCCACTTCCTCCTCTTCTGTGTCCGTAATCCCAAACCCTGTCCCATTTTGGACGTACTGGAGCCCGGCCAGGTGGAACCCAAGATCGCACCTGGAGCTGATCTGAGGACAGATCTGCCCAAATACAGGGTCTATGAAAAGGGCGTCCTCAAATGGGAAGTTGAAGAAGTAATGGATATCTTTGATGAAAGCATGGTGAGCTTTTTGCTGGGCTGTAGCTTCTCTTTTGAGAATGCCTTACTGGCTGGTGGCATTCCGGTCAGAAACATAGAAGAGGGCAAAAACGTCTCCATGTATATCACCAACCACGCCTGTAAGCCTGCAGGACCCTTTTCCACCCCACTAGTCGTCACCATGAGACCCATGAGGCCTGAACAGGCCATTCGTGCCTCACAGATCACCACGCGATTTCACTTGACCCATGGGGCCCCCATTCATCTGGGATCACCGGAGGAGATTGGAATCGAGAGGCTTGAAGTGCCGGATTTTGGTGATCCTGTGACCATCAACGAGGGTGAGATACCCGTATTTTGGGCCTGCGGTGTCACCGGCATACTGGCCGCCACGTCAGAACGCGTTCCCCTGGTCATTACCCATTCCCCCGGGCATATGTTCGTCTCAGACCTGTTAGACGAACATCTGACCCTCTTTTAGACCTTGACAGATAGGCAGCCTTTTTTTTAGCATCCGATAGGTTGTAAGAGGGATTTCTGCTCCTCTGGGCCAATTTTTCTGCCATTTCCTGCGCTTTACAAAACAGTGTCTCAAGTGATCTTTTTGTCTATAAAAGATCGGGGATAGGTCCCTTTCTATGCAAGCACCTTTACCCAGAAAGGAGGTTTAGAAATGAAAAAGGGTTATTCGGTTAGGTGGGGTCTCTTTATCCTAGGTGTCCTGGCTATTTCGAACCTCATTCTCCCTGCATCGGTCTGGGCCGTTGAGGAGATTAAGATCGGGGTTATATACCCCCTTACAGGCGGGGCTGCAGCGGCCGGCAGGGAGCTTCGGGCGGGCGCGGAGCTCTCCGCCAGGATTGCCAACAATATCATGCCACATCTAGAGATGACTATGGCTAAAAAAGCGGGCATCCAAAGCCTGGGCGGGGCCAAGATTCAGCTCATTTTCAAGGATCACGAAGGGAACCCCACTCTTGGAGCGGATTTGGCCAAGAAACTGATCTTGGATGACAAGGTGAATGGCCTTCTGGGCTGTTACCACAGCTCTGTGACCAAGACCGTCAGCGCCGTCGCAGAGCAGTACGGGGTTCCCATGATCAATGGTACCTCCACCTCCCCAGCCCTCACAAAAAGGGGCTTCAGGTGGTTCTGGCGCACAACACCCCATGACAGGTGGTTCACAAAGGACCTTTTTGAACTGCTGATAGGCCTGACAGAGGGTAAGGTACGGGGCGTTAGTCCTGTGTCCAAAGAAGAGATTATGAACTTGGCCTCGGCCTGTGAAAAGACCGAGTGGGGTTCTCATGTCTCGGGACTCATCAGCGCCTTTGCAAATTCGTATGGATTCAAGTTGAGCAAATCCCTTCTGTACGCATCTAAGTCCGCGGATCTTTCCAGCGAGGTCCGTTCTCTGAAGGCGGTCAAGCCAGATGTGATGCTCTTTGCCTCTTACACCTCTGATGCAATCCTGATGGTCAAGACGCTGAAGGCACAAAAGGCGAAACCCAAGGTCATCTGGGGGCAGGACGCCGGATTTGAAAAACCTGAATTTCGAAGCACCCTGGGCGACAATATAGTGGGCATCCTGACCCGCACGGTATTCCTTCCCAAAGTGGTGGACATCAAGGCTCTTGCCGGGCAGGTGAATGCCCTCTACAAGAAGAAGACCGGCAATGATCTGGGTGGGGCCTCAGCCCGGGCGTTCACAGGGCTTCAGACCTGGGTTCACGTGCTTGAGGAAGCGGCATCCACAAAGCCGGCCGAAATCCAGAATGCGGCCAACAGGATTCAAATTGCGGGTAAAGAACTGGTGGTACCCTGGGCAGGCATTAAATTCTCCACCTCTGGAGAGGAACTCGGCCAGAACGTCCTGGGATCTGGCCTGATCGGTCAGTACCAGAAGGCCAAGGATGGCTCTCTTGTCTTGGAGATCGTCTATCCCTTTGATGTTTCTTCTGCCGACATGATCTTCCCCTTTAAGGGTTTCTAAGCATTTCACGATCACCTATCTTTCCCCCGGCTTTTCTCCGTTCTGCGGTGGAGCCGGGGGAGTTGGATAGGCGGCAACCCCTTTCTCACGACCAAGGAGATTTTGATGGATATCCTTGCAGGCTCCTTAGTGGCTGGTCTGCAGATCGGTATGGTCCTAGCCCTGGTGGCCCTTGGCCTGACGATCATCTTTGGGGTGATGGACATCGTGAACTTTTCCCACGGCGAATTTCTGATGATCGGCATGTACACAGGGCTCTTGACGGCTCATGTGACGGGGATGGATCCTCTGCTGACCTTGCCATGTGCTGCAATCGTTGGGTTCTTGCTCGGGGTCTTGTGCTATTTTGGCTTCATCCGGTATCTTCTCAGGGGACCCATGGTCGCTCAGCTCTTGGGGACATTCGGCCTGATGCTCTTCTTAAGAAATCTGGCGCTCCTCATTTTCGGTTCTGAAGACAGGGCCATCCATAATGGCGTCCTGGTGGGCAAGAGTTTTGACCTGGGCATGGGCGTCATTCTCCCTGCCACCAAGCTGGCCGGGGCCCTCCTCTCTGTGGTCTCCTTTGTGGTGGTTTGGCTTTTCATAAACCGCACGAAGCTGGGCAAAGCCCTAACGGCCACGGCCTTAAATGACCAAGCGGCTCGCTATATGGGTATCCCCACGGAAAAGATGAATGCCATCGCCTGGGGCATCGGGGTTGGGACCGTGACCGTGGCTGGAGCCCTCCTTGTCAATTTTTGGTCGGTCAATCCCTATGTGGGACTTCTTTTCACCATGATTGCCTTTGCCATTGTGGCGCTGGGGGGTTTTGGCAGCGTGACAGGGGCCTTTTTTGCCGGATTGGTAGTGGGCATTATCACAGAGATCCCCGGGATCTGGGACTTTTTCACCTACACATTTAATTTGGATTGGATGGCCCATGTCCCCATGACCTCTTTCAAATATACTTGGGTGTATCTCGCCTACTTCATCATTATGGTGGTTAGACCAAGAGGACTCTTTGGATGGAAGTATTAAGGAGCGCCTTTGATTTTTCAGACTTCCCTCGGGTTGATCTGTTTGTAGCCGCAGGGTTCTCGGCCTTACTGTTGCTCTTTCCAATCCTCCCACACTCCTCATTTGCCATGGCCACCATGATCCAGTTTCTCATGTTCTCCGTGTACGGCATGGGATGGAATACCATTGGAGGTTATGGGGGTCAGGTGGACCTTGGGAAGGCCCAGTATGTGGGGATCGGAGCCTATACCACAGCCGTCCTCCTGATAAGGTGGGATATTCCCTTTTGGATTTCCATGCCCATCGGTGTCTGTTTTGCGGTGACCTGGTCTTTCATCATCGGCTATCCCCTTTTTAGGCTTAAAGGACACTATTTCGCCATTGCGACGATAGCCACCTCCTTGGTGCTCAAAGACATCTTCGAGGTCTGGGATTTTGTGGGCGCGGCAAGAGGGCTGGAGATATCTCCCGTTAAATATCATCCACCCGATTTTGTGAGACTCATATTCAGGCAGGATATCTACTATTACTACGTCATCTTGGGTTTTTTCTTCCTGGGCATTCTTTATGTAAACTGGTTTAGGAAGTCCCAGTTGGGTTACCAACTCCGCTCCATAAAAGATAATGAGCATGTGGCCCAATCCTTGGGCATCAACGTGCACTGGGCCAAAATAAAGACCTACGCCATTGCCACCGCCTTTGTCAGCGTGGTGGGGTCTTTTCATGCATGTTACATCAAAAACATAGAGCCTGAAGATACCATGAGCCTGGATATCTCTATCCTCATTGCACTGATGGCCATGTTGGGTGGGGCCGGGTCATTATGGGGACCCATCATTGGGGCTGCGGTTATGATTCCCGCGAAAAATTATCTAAAGGCATGGCTCGGTGCCCAGGCGGGTCTGGCCGGAATAGATCTGGTCATTTATGCAGCCATTATCATGCTCATATCGGCTGCAGAGCCCAAGGGTATATGGGGCATTGTGGAAAAGTTTCGTCAAAAGAAACGGGAAAGATGAGATTATTAGAACTACAAAACGTGACCAAAGACTTCGGGGGACTGAGGGCCAATGAGGATATCTCCTTCAGCGTGGAGAAGGGGGAGTTGGTCGGCCTGATCGGCCCCAACGGGGCTGGAAAGACCACACTTTTTAACTGCATAGCGGGTTCACATCCTGTCACCTCGGGGAGAATCACTTTCGATGGCCGAGATATCACTAAGCTCAGGGCATACGAGGTGGCAAGACTCGGTCTTTCGCGCACCTTTCAGGTCTATGTGGCCTCCGGAGACCTGAGGGTGTTGGGAAATGTCATGGTCGGTTGCTTCATGCGGACCCGATCAGCACGTAAGGCAAAGGCTCGGGCGGAAAAGGTGTTAGATGAATTCAGATTAGGGGATCTGGCTGATTACATGGTGAGCGAACTCCCCGTGGCCGCCCAAAAACGGGTTGCCATGGCCACGGCCGTTGCGACAGATCCAAAGATCTTGCTTCTTGATGAAGTGGCCGCGGGCCTAAACCCCAGTGAGATTGAGGCAGTCATGGCGGCCATCTGTTTCACACATGGAGAACTGGGCGTTACGGTGATGCTCATCGAGCACGTGATGGAGCTGGTTATGAACGTCAGCGAGCGGGTCATCGTCTTGGACTACGGGAGAAAGATAGCGGAGGGCCATCCAGAGTCCATTGCGAAGGACCCTAACGTGATAAAGGCCTACTTGGGAGAACGATATGCCCAGGAATACCAGCAGGAGTTGACATAACCCATGGAAGGTCAGGTTCTTCAGCTCAAAAGAATCGGGGTTCGATATTCTGGCATACCGGTGATCCGAGGGATTTCCCTTGATGTGCGCCAGGGTGAGGCCACATGTGTGGTAGGCGCCAATGGGGCAGGGAAGTCCACCATTCTGAAGGCCATCATGGGGGCTCTAAGGGTTTTTGATGGCCAGATCCTGTTCAACAACCGAGAGATTCAGAACCTGAAGACAGAAGAGATCGTCCGCATGGGAATCACCTATGTACCGGAAGAGAGAATGCTCTTCAGTCCGCTCTCGGTGGAGGAAAACCTCCTTTTGGGTGCCTATGTGCTCAAGGGTGAGACGCAGATCCAAAGGAATCTTGACTATGTGTATAGCCTTTTCCCAACGCTTCACGAGAGGCAAGAGCAGGCGGCATCCACCCTTTCTGGTGGTGAGCAACAGATGGTGGCCATAGGCCGCGGTCTCATGTCCAACCCCCAATTGCTTATGCTAGATGAGCCCTCCCTTGGATTGGCTCCGCGCCTGGTGGATGAAGTGTTAGGTACCGTGCGACAGCTGAAACAGGAAGGCATAACCATCCTCCTCGTGGAGCAGAATGTGCGTGAGTCACTGGATATGGCGGATAGAGGGTATGTGATACAGACGGGGAGAGTGGTCTTAGAGGGGAGCGGTGAAGAGCTCCTAAGATCAGATTTGGTGAGAAAGGCTTTCCTGGGTCTGTAATTCGAGATATTTCTTTAAGGGTTCACCCCTGCCCCCGCCAGCGGGGAGGGGAGCCAAGTGAGGGGCCCCTTGAATTTCCCCCTCAGCATTGGGAGGCTGTGTCACAACCCCTTCTTGGTCATTGCGAGCGACCGAAGTGAGCGCGGCAATCTCTTTGTTTTAGATGTCTTAAGAGATTGCTTCGGTCGTATCACCCCCTCGCAATGACATTATGACACAGTCCCCTGGAGGTAGGTGGAACTTAGATAGCGTGGATGGAACGATCATGGACATTAAAGAAAATCATCGCCTCGTCAAGCTTCAGAAGAAGGCGTTAGAGCTGGGTGCAAGTGACGCCAAAATCATCTCGGTAGATCGGATTCCTGTGGAGGATGAAGTCGTCGAGATGTGCAAAGCCCCCCTGTGTAAAGGATATGGCAAGAGTGCTAACTGTCCTCCCCATGTCATGGGACCGCATCAGGCAAGGGAATGGATCGGGAATTACGAAACAGCATTGTTTTTCAAGATCGATGTTTCTCCCCAAGTTCTATTATCAGAAGATCGGTTTGAGACATTCAAAAGGGTCTACATGATCACTTCCGAGCTTGAGGCATCAGCCAGAGACGAGGGATTCCCTCTTGCCAAGGGCTTGGCCGCAGGCTCTTGTAAGCCTGTCTTTTGCAAGGGCAGAGCATGTGACGCATTGACGGATGAAGGGGAATGCCGCTACCCTTCATTGGGGCGTCCCTCCATGGAGGCTGTGGGCATAAACGTATTCACACTCTCAAAGGATGTGGGCTGGGATATTCATACCATCCTCAAAGAGAGTGATCCCGAGGAGGTTCCCAAGGGGATGTTGGCCGGACTGATTCTCCTATCATAAAGAGAAATTTGGAGACATGGCGCATTTTACAGCTTAGTTTCGCGTCTATCCCCAGCATTCCATTATTTCATCATTCCGGTTGGAATAAACAAAACGGTTATTGCAAAAATAAGGTGTCAGCAAGTCGTAGAATTTCAGAGACGGGTAATAAGGAGAAACTATGAGACCACTGGGTGGAATTAAGGTTATCGAGATGGCGGGTCTGGCCCCATCGCCGTACTGTGGCATGATACTCGCTGATTTTGGGGCGGACGTGGTCATTGTGGATCGGCTGTCCACAGGGGCGCCAGAGATCCCCAACCTCATGGGTAAAAACCCTCTTGACAGGGGGAAGCGGTCCATGAGGGTCAACTTGAAGACAAAGGAAGGCCTTGCAGTTGTCCGCCAGATGATTCAGCGCTACGATGTCCTCTTAGAGCCCTACCGCCCTGGCGTTATGGAGAAACTGGGCCTGGGCCCGGATGAGACCATGGAACTGAACACGGGGCTGATTTACGCACGTCTTACAGGTTGGGGCCAAAAGGGCCCCTACGCCAGCATGGCAGGACACGATATCAATTACATTGCCCTTTCAGGGGCTCTTTCCCTCTTTCGAAGAAAGGGAGAAAGACCGCTTCCTCCCGGTAATCTCCTGGGGGATTTTGCAGGCGGTGGTATGCTTTGCGCTATGGGTATCCTGCTCGCTTTGATAGAGAGGAACAATTCCGGAAAGGGACAGGTGGTGGATGCGGCAATGGTTGACGGTGCGGCCAACATCTCCACTTTTTGGTGGGGCCTCTTGGGCAATCAACTCATGACCCTGGATATTGGAACCAATATGCTGGATAGCGGCGCGCCCTTCTATCAGACCTACGAAACAGCCGATGGCAAGTTCATGTCCGTGGGCGCCATAGAGGGACGGTTTTACGCAGAGTTATTGAAAGGGCTTGAGATTGATCCCTCCAAGCTTCCCTTTCAGCATGATATGGGGAGATGGCCAGAAATGAGGGATCGCTTCGCTGAAGTGTTCAAGACAAAGACACGGGATGAATGGGTAGCCATTTTTGATGGTACAGATGCATGTGTCGCCCCCATATTGGACATGAATGAGGTGGATAACCATCGCCACAACAAGCAGAGGGATCTTCTTGTTGAGGTGGATGGTGTCTCCCAGCCAGGCCCTGCCCCACGGCTGTCCAGGACACCCGGAAGTGTTCAGAAACCTGGTACACCAAGGGGGTCTGAAACCAGAGAAATCCTTGACGAACTGGAATTTACAAAAGACGAGATTGACAGCCTTTTCGGAAACAATACGGTCGAATAAAATTAACCGCAGACCCACGCAGACTGCCACTGACATTTGGTATTATCTTTAAAGAGTCGGTGACAGAGGATTGCTTAAAAAGCCGCATGGCGGCGTTCAATCTCGCTAAGCGAAAGTGAACATTGGGAGAAGGCTTTTAGAAAAACAATAAACTCGTTTATTTTTTTCCTAAGGGCCATCTCCCATATTTTAAGCAATTCCCATCTTGTCCATCTCATCATTTCGTTGGTTGGTCGTTCCATTTGATTTTTCTGAGAAAGTCTGCGTGGGTCTGCGGTTAATTTAAGGACTAAAATGAAAATCCTACTCATTTATCCCTATTTCATCGAAGAGCGGATTCAGATTGAAGATATTACGGTGCTGCCCATCGGCATTTACTATGTGGGCGCTGTCTTGAAGGAGAATAACTATGAGGTTGAGATACTAAATTGGCATGCCATCCATAAGACGCCTGAGAAAGTCGAAGAAGTTCTCAGGGAAAAGAAGCCAGATGTCATCGGGTTTTCTGTCCTGCATGCAAACCGTTGGGGGGGGATAGAAATTGCTCAGATTGCCAAGCAATTGAACCCAGAGGTGAAGATTGTTTTTGGAGGGATCGGTGCCAGTCTCTTATGGGAACACCTTCTGAGACATT
>JASFEQ010000114.1:0-11208 GCA_050124735.1 Desulfobacteraceae bacterium
CGTTTCCTGGATCTCTAGCTCCATGACCCCCAGGACCGAATCAATGCCTTTCAGGGCCTCTTCCACTTTCTGTTTATCAGCGGGTGACAGGCCTTTTCGGTCCATGAGTCTGTTTATCTCCCGGGTAAATTCAAAGAGGGCGGCCAGGGCGGGCGCAACACCAAAATCATCATCCATGGACTCGACGAATTTGTTCTTGAGATCGTAAACCAGCTGGTCCATATCGGGATGAGGTTCACCTGCCGGGCAGAGCTGAAGCTTTTTCACGAATTTGTCCAAGTGCGCGACCGTATTCTTGGCCGTGTCTAACTTGGCCCATGAAAAGGATATGGGTTTTCGATAATGGCGACTGATGAGCCAATAGCGGATCTCCCTTCCGGTATACCCCCTTTCCAGTATCTGTCTTATGGTGAGAACATCATTATCAGGGGCACGGGATGGCTTTTTCCCGTTGACCATGACGAGTTCGTTATGAAGCCAGTAGTTGGCAAGGGCTTGTCCTGTGACCGCTTCGCTTATGGCGATGGCATTTTCATGGTGGGGAAATATGAGGTCCGCACCACTCATATGTATGTCATAGGTCCCACCAAGGATTTTCATGGCCATGGTGGGGCATTCCAAATGCCAGCTTGGGCGGATGTTCCCCCATGCGGTCTTGTAGAACACCCCTTTTTTGAGTTCGCTCAGGGTGGATCTCTTAAGAAGGGTGAAGTCCTTCGGGTTCTCCTTTTCGTACTGTTCCAGATCCACAGTTTTTCCCACGCGGATTTTATCCAGATCTATCTTGGAGAGCTTCCCATAATCCTCGGATCTAGATATATCAAAATAGATGGATCGCAGCTTTTCATAGGCATACCCCTTTTCCATGAGTTTTTGAGTGAGTTGAATCATGTCATCCACGTGCTCGCTGGGTCTGGGATATTCTGAGGCCCTTTTCACGTTTAAGGCATCCAGGTCCTTTAAGAATTCCTGATAATATGCCTCTGTAAAGTCTTTCAGGGATTGGCCCGCCTTCTCTGCACCTTCAATGGTTCGGTCATCCAGGTCTGTCACATTCATGATGTGGGTGACGCCATACCCCTTGAATTCTATATAACGTCTGACCAGGTCTGAGAACACAAAGCGCCGGCACTGGCCCACGTGGATCAACTGGCAAAGGGTAGGACCGCAGGTATACAGTCTAATTCGATTTTCATCAATGGGGACGAATTCCTCCTTCTTTCGAGCAAGGGTATTGTACAGAAGCATTCCGGATTTCTTTTTGACCACGAAGAGGGGCGTGCTTAGATATCTTTCACCGCCATCAGGCATGATCACCACGATCCTGCCTTCTTTCATCTCCTTGGCAAGTTTCAGCGCGATTGCCATGGCCGCGCCTGAGCTCATGCCGACAAAAATACCCTCTTCTTTGGCAAGCAATCGGGATACATAGTAGGCCTCCTCGTCATCAATGTTGATGATCCGGTCCGCACGACTCTTTTCAAATATGCCCGGACGGTACGATTCCTTCATGTTTTTCAGGCCCTGGATTTTGTGCCCCAGATAGGGTTCAACGCCCACCAATTCAACATCGGCTTTAAGCTCTTTGAAGCGCCTTGACAGCCCCATCAGGGTGCCCGAGGTGCCCATGGCAGAGACGATCATGTCCAGATCGCCTCCTGTCTGCACCCAGATCTCCATGGCCGTACCATCGTAATGGGACCTCCAGTTGGCCTCATTGTTGAACTGGTCGGCAAGCCAGAACTTGTCGGGCTCTTCACGGATCAAATTGTAGACAAATTCAATGGCCCCGTCCGTTCCCAGGTGGGCGGGTGTGAATTCCATATCGGCTCCCATGGCCCGAAGGATCTTTTTTCTTTCTTCGCTGACGGCTTCTGACATGACCAAAAGCATACGATATCCTTTAACGGCCGCTACAAGAGAGAGCCCAATGCCCGTGTTTCCGCTGGTCGCCTCCAGGATGGTCTTCTCTTTAGTGAGTTCACCGCTTCTCTCAGCGGCTTCAATCATGTATAAAGCGGGTCGGTCCTTGACCGAGCCCCCCGGGTTGAAAGATTCCAGCTTTGCCAGGATTTGTACATTCTTGTTGGCGTTGAGTCGTGTAATGGGAACCAGAGGAGTCCCTCCGATCTGGTTCAATATATTCCCCAATTTTCGCGTCATTCATTCCTCTGCAAGTAGAGCCTAAGAGAATGCAGATTCCGAGATAGAAACAAAATAAAACCTTAAATTTATTATAATAACCATGCAATTGCAATAAGGAAATAAAGCCCCTGATACACCATCAAGGCATCATCTCCCCGCCGAGACGGGATCTAAGGAGCGGCGTTGCCTTCGATCGCTCCTGCCTCCGGGGCGTAGGCCTTCCTGGTCGGAGGCCTTACGACGTATTGCGCCATACGCGTCAGTCGTCGCTCCTCGGCGCCCCCGCTTTTAGCGGGATTTGGCAGGGCTCAACTAGCAGGTAATACCTTGCTAGTGATCAGGAATGCTCCATAAATTCTTGATTTCAGGCCCCAATCCCAAATTAGACGGTGAATTTGGGAAAGCCAACAGGCCGGCCCTAGGCCTGGAAACGGCCCTGCCAACCCGTTTGCGACTATATGCCAGAATTCGCCGCTTTTTACGGCGGGGGTGAATGGCATCCCTATATTTCCCCTCTTTTGAGAGACTGTGTCACAATTCGACAAAACTGTCATGCCGGGCGGGCACGATGATGTTGAGCGAGACCCGGGATCCATTGCTTTTTCAAAGTATTGCGTTACTGGATGCCGGATCAAGTCCGGCATGACAGTAGAAGACTAAACGCTTTTTCGTATTACGACACAGTCCCTCAGGGGGAGGAGGTTGTCCGGGCAAGTGTCAGATGCCCCCCGTTTCAACGCGAGGAGCTTCACACATTCATCCCTTGACTCATACGGCATAATATCGATAATGGGGCCACTCGCGAGTTCATACAAAAACAATTGAGGGAGTGAAATAGGTTATGAAGATAATGGTTACTGGAGGAGCGGGATTCATTGGGTCCAATGTGGTGGATGGCTATCTTAAGGCAGGTCATCAAGTGGTCGTGGTAGATAGTCTTTTTACGGGAAAGAGGGAGAACGTAAATCCAGAGGCAAAGTTCTATGAAATGGATATACGTTCCGAGGAGATGGGGGGCGTCATAGAAAGTGAGCGGCCTGACGTCCTGAACCACCACGCAGCCCAGATCAGCGTCCCCATATCTGTCTCTGATCCACTGCTGGATGCTGATATCAACATCAAAGGTCTGCTGAACCTTTTGGAAAAGGCCGTG
The DNA here is from genome assembly GCA_050124735.1 of Desulfobacteraceae bacterium. Classification (GTDB taxonomy): domain Bacteria; phylum Desulfobacterota; class DSM-4660; order Desulfatiglandales; family HGW-15; genus JASFEQ01. The sequence goes on from JASFEQ010000114.1 coordinate 3,299, forward strand.
AAACACAATGTGAACAAATTCATTTTCATCTCATCAGGGGGTGCGATTTATGGAGAGGCGGAAGAGTATCCCACTTCTGAGGGTTATCCCCCAAAGCCCCTTTCTCCATACGCCATTTCCAAACTCATTTCTGAATATTACCTGGCCTACTATAACCACCAGTACGGTCTCGACTATACGGTCCTCAGATATGCCAATATTTATGGCCCTCGGCAGATACCCCATGGTGAGGCGGGCGTGGTGGCCATCTTCATGGAGAACCTCTTGAAAGGGGAGCCATCCACCCTCAACCATTTTCCTGATGACGCAGAAGGGATGGTAAGGGACTACTGTTACGTGGAAGATGTGGTGGAAGCAAACTCCATGGCCCTGTCAAGAGGAAATGGCGAATATTTTAACGTGGGAACAGGCAAAGGAACAAAGACCCTTCAGCTCTACCGGATCATTTATGAGGCTGTCCGGGAAATTCAGCCGGATATTTCGGAAGCATTATTTACGCCGGTGCAGGAACTGGCGCGCCCAGGAGATATAACCAGGAGTTGCCTCAAAGTGGAAAGGGCAGAGAAAGGGTTGGGTTGGGTTGCGAAGACCCGCCTCCAAGAGGGCATAAGACGGACTCTTCAATGGTGGTCAAATCAACCTTTCTGATTCTTGTCGTTTTTTTTCAAATCACCCTTGACATTGAGTTTGAAATTATTAACTTTTTGCAGTTTTAGAGTTACCGCGCTTGCTAACACATCCTTAGCTTAGAATTAAAAAAGCAAACGTGTTCCAAATGGTAAATCGCTCCTGGAAATCTACGGGTTAAAGAGCTGATTTTCAGGGTGTGGTTTAGTTTGAGGAAGGCGTTTTATAATGAGCAAATTTGTTAAAGGAGGTGAGGATTAGTTTTTTTCGCTCAATGCGAAACAAATATTTTAACACTGACACTGGGAGGAGATATTGAAAATGAAGATCAGACCGTTGCATGACCGTGTTATCGTAAAGAGAATTGAAGAAGAGGAAACGACCAAAGGGGGTATCATTATCCCGGACACAGCAAAAGAAAAGCCGATCGAGGGAAAAGTGGTGGCTGTCGGGGCGGGTAAGCTCATGGACAATGGTAAAACGCAGCCCCTTGAGGTCAAAAAGGGAAACAGGGTTCTGTTTGGGAAATATGCCGGGACGGATATCCAGATAGAGGGTGAAGAACACCTCATCATGAGGGAAGAGGATATTATTGCTATCGTGGAGTAAGCAGCTTTAAAGTGCTTCTATAACCCCGCTGACTATAAAAAAATCGAAGGAGGATATGTAGAATGGCAAAGGAGATTAAGTATAGCCAAAAGGCCAGGGAATCTATTCAAAGAGGGGTAGATACCCTTGCTGACGCAGTAAAGGTGACATTGGGACCCAAAGGGCGAAATGTGGTTTTGGATAGGTCTTTCGGATCCCCCAACATAACCAAAGACGGCGTGACAGTGGCCAAAGAGATAGAGCTGGAAGATAAGTTTGAAAATATGGGTGCCCAGATGGTCAAGGAGGTCGCTTCCAAGACATCAGACGTGGCAGGCGACGGGACAACAACTGCTACGGTCCTGGCGCAATCCATCTACAGAGAGGGTTCCAAGCTGGTGGCCGCCGGTGTAAATCCCATGGCACTCAAAAGAGGTATTGAGAAGGCCGTCGGGGTATCTGTTGAGTCCCTGAAGAAGATTTCCAAGCCAACAAAAGATCAGGAGGAAATCGCCCAGGTGGGGACCATATCTGCCAATAATGATACGACCATCGGGAACATAATCGCCGAAGCAATGAACAAAGTGGGTAAAGAAGGCGTCATTACCGTGGAAGAAGCCAAGAGCATGGAGACCACCCTTGAGATCGTGGAAGGAATGCAGTTTGACCGCGGCTACCTTTCACCCTATTTTGTGACTGATCCTGAGAAAATGGAAACCACTCTTACCGAGCCTTATATACTCCTTAACGAGAAAAAGATCAGCAATATGAAGGACTTGGTACCCATCCTGGAGCAGATCGCCAAGATGGGCAAACCGCTTCTAATCGTAGCGGAGGATGTGGAAGGAGAGGCATTGGCCACCCTGGTTGTCAATAGGCTGAGAGGAACCCTGCAGTGCGCTGCGGTCAAGGCCCCAGGATTTGGAGATCGAAGGAAGGCCATGCTGGAAGACATTGCCATTCTCACCGGCGGAAAGGTCATCTCAGAGGATTTGGGACTGAAACTAGAGAATATCACCTTGAATGACCTGGGTACGGCCAAGACCATCAACATCGATAAGGACAATACGACGATCGTCGATGGTGGTGGAAGTCGACAAGACCTTGAGGGAAGGGTTAAACAGTTAAGGGCCCAGATTGAGGAGACCACCTCTGATTATGATCGAGAAAAACTTCAGGAAAGACTGGCTAAGCTCATTGGTGGCGTGGCGGTGATCAACGTGGGCGCTGCCACAGAGACGGAGATGAAAGAGAAGAAGGCCAGGGTAGAGGATGCCCTTAATGCCACGAGAGCGGCCGTGGAAGAGGGTATCGTTCCTGGAGGCGGTGTTGCCTTAGTAAGAACCCTGAAGGAACTGGCAAAAATGGAGCTGGAAGGCGAGGAACAGAATGGAGTGAGATTGGTCATGAGGGCCGTGGAAGAGCCGGTTCGCCAGATCGCAAATAATGCGGGCGCCGAGGGCTCTATTGTGGTAGAACGTGTCAAGGGAGAAAAGGCCGGTTTCGGTTTCAATGCGGAAACCGGAGAGTACGAGGACCTGATGAAGTCAGGCATTATTGATCCGACCAAGGTGGTCAGATTTGCCCTGCAAAATGCCTCATCAGTTGCTGCACTTCTCTTGACCACTGAAGCCATGGTGGCTGAAAAACCGAAAGACAAGGAAGACATGCCGGCTATGCCTCCAGGAGGAGGGATGGGGGGTATGGGCGGTATGGGCGGCATGATGTAAACCGCTCTTTGCTGCGACCTGACGCTTGATAACCAGACTTCAGGACAAAAAGTCAGGTGGTTTTGTGAAATTAGATTGTATCCGGAGTTTGATTCCGGGTACAATCTTTTTTTATAATAAGGCACGGATGTTTATTTTCAGGAATCACCAACGCATATGGCTGACCAGGAAAATAATCAGAGCATTTTAGTCACGGGTGCAGCTGGGTTCATCGGATTTCATCTCAGCGGAAAGCTTCTGGAGAAGGGAAATCGGGTCATCGGTGTGGATAACCTGAACCCTTACTATGATGTCACGTTGAAAAAGGCGAGACTTGATCGCCTAAAGCCTCTCCACGATTTTTTCTTCTATGAAGAAGACATTCAGAACCTGTCGGGACTCAAGGAGATATTTCAGAAACATTCTATCGGTCGGGTCTGCAATCTGGCCGCTCAAGCGGGTGTCAGACATTCACTCAAAGATCCCTTTTCCTACCAGAAGAGCAATTTGGAAGGATTCTTGAATCTCCTCGAGTTGGCCAGAGAACATGAGATCAGTAATTTTGTCTATGCCTCTTCATCTTCTGTTTACGGGGATAGCGCCAAGATACCCTTCAGTGTGGATGATCGGGTGGACAGGCCCGTCTCTCTTTACGGGGCCACTAAGAAAGCGAATGAACTCATGGCCTTTGCCTACAATCACCTCTTTAGCATTCCATGCACAGGGCTGAGATTCTTCACTGTCTATGGCCCATGGGGCCGGCCTGATATGGCACTCTTTCTTTTTACGGATGCCATCCTGAACGACAGGCCCATAAATGTTTACAATTATGGCCGCATGAAAAGGGACTTCACCTACATTGATGACGTTGTGGAGGGGACCATAGCGGCGCTAGAGAAGCCTTTTGCTTATGAGGTTTTTAATCTTGGCAACTCAGATCCGATCGAGCTCATGGATTTCATAGGGATCATCGAGGAGGAGCTAGGACGGGAAGCCCAAAAGAATATGATGCCCCTCCAGCCCGGAGACGTGTTGGAAACATCAGCGGATATTGGAAAGTCAAAGAATATGCTTGGATTCAGTCCCAGGACGCCCATACGGGAGGGTATCAAGAAGTTTTTGGCCTGGTACCGGGAATATTATGAGGTGTAAAAGGGCCTCCCATCGGTCCGTCAAATTTTCGCGCCCGGCCAACCTATGGAAACGCCCCACCGGGTGATTTGGAGGATACCAAAAAATGGTGAAGTTAACGTTTTGATGAACTCGTAAAAGTCAAAAATGGAACGGTAAAGTAAAAAGCTCCAAATGCAAGGCTTGCGAATCTTGAGGAATGAGGCGTACATACAGTACGCCGCAATGACGAAAGATGAAGCGTAACGCAGCCCTTCGGCTTTGCTCAGGGCCGTGAGCCTGTCGAACGGCAGTTGGACTTTTTTCGAAGCCGTCAACGTCTTGGAAGATACGCTCTTAAGTCTTCAATATCCTTCCTGAAGACCGTACCCAATGAGACTATTCCCACAATAACAACCCAGATGCAAACCGCCACCCAACTGTGGAAAATATGCCAAACAGCACCGCCGCCCACAAAGGTAGGGATGATCATGACGATCGCCTTTCCAAATAACCTAGGAAAATCCATTTCCCATCTCCTGCATTCTTCTTTTCTGGTGAAGGATCCTTACCAAAATTAATGGCGGAATGAAAGCCTTTTCGATGGGTTCAGTCGTTTAGCATAAAAAGGGCTAAATGGCTATTTCAAAATGATGCAACTTTCCCTCCAGATTCTGCCTTTTCTCAGACCAAACTTAATCTTCCCCCGTCAGAGGCTGTGTCGCAATTCAAAAAGATGTCATTCCGGGCGAGCCCAATGATCTTGTGCGAGACCCGGAATCCAGGAGGATCGTGTCATATCAAATCATTCTGGATCCCGGCTCGCATCCCGCTCCGCGGGACTTGGCCGGGATGACGAATTCCGACAAAGCCTTTCCGTGGGGAGGAGATTGTTTCAGGGTTGAAGGAAAGATGCGCCGCGACTTGTCCGTCCTCCGCAGTAGCCTGTCGGAGCGAAGTGGACTTGTCTGCCTCTGGCAGGGATCCCGTTTCAACGGGAGCGCGGAAAGGTTTACTGATATTATTTATAATTTCGGATAGTTGCTAACATTAATTAAAAGTATACCTGCAGGATCAGACAAAACTCTTCGTCAACACGGGCCAAGCAAAAGCTCAAAGCACTTCCATCCTTTCTGCCTTCGTATGCTCCACAAAAGGGGCTTTCGGGTCCTCTTTCGTTTGCATCTTCTGATCCTTCACCGTCTCTTTATTCGTGAAGGCCTTGGAAATGCGTTCAATATAGCCATCATCCCATTGAAGTCTATTGGATAGCTCACCACGCCTTTGAGCGAGAAATCTATCTATGATTTCATAGAGAAGGAGAGCAATACCAATGAGTACACCCAGACCAATAACAGGCCAATAGAAAGGCCAATTACCTATTTCTGCAAGCAATGTGAATTGTTCAGCCATAAAATCACCCCCCTAAGGGACTTAGGTGACTTAACCGGTGAGCAAGAATAAACGCCCAAGAAGGTAAAGATTGCAAGAACAATACCAAACAGGGCAAGGAGAGCTTTTTATAGCATTTCCAGCCAGTTAACTGAAAACGCTTTACTCGGCAATAAGGAAATACAATCTATGCCTTGATAAAAGGTGCACAGTAAGAGGTGCAGAATGCACAAATTGATGAGATTTTTGAAATTGCACGAGAGGCTTCTTTGAAAACAATTTTAGACAGGATTTACAGGATCCAAAGAGCGGATCGCTTTAAACCAAACTTTCAGGAACCAGGAATTTATCACGAAAAGGGGAAATTTGGAAAACACCCCAGTTGAATAAGCTGCGCATTCAACAAGGCGGAAACACCCTTCGGCCGAGCTCAGGGCAAGCGAAAGAACGAACACGGTTGGCACGATACAGGCATGAATGTCAAATTTCAAAGCTCAAATGCCAAATAAAGCTCCAAACCCAAATTACCAATTTCAAAATCAAAGAGAATACAACGTGGGTTTTGGCATTGGGATTTTGACATTTGGCATTAATATTTTGGTTATGTGGCCTCGAGCGCAGCGGTCCTCAAATCCCGACTCGTCGGGATGCTCCTCGAACGCAGTGGTCCTCGAGTCCAGCGAGCGGGTGGTGAATTTCTTTATTTCGTGTTTTCGTGATTAAGATTAATAATCCTGTCTAATGATTTTTAGACTTTTGTGGGGAGACCAGGAGTTTTTGGCCCGGTTGAATAGGCGTTTCCGGTGTGATTTGATTGAGACGGCACAACTGCTCCAGGGATAAACCATAGTCCTTGCTGATTCGGAAAAGCGTTTCCCCACGGTGAACCTCATGATACTTTGCTTTGGTCTGAGGTGTGGTTTTTTCGGGGGCAGGCATTGATGCCTGCGGTCCTGGAGCAACTGCGGCTATTCTGTTTTCCAGTCGGTCCATCCGCCTGGACAACTCATCTATTCGTGGGGTAGGGTCTGTTACAGGCTCTTTTCGTTCTGAAACAAACTGGCGAAGCTCTTTGACCTCGCCTTCGAGCCGGGAGACTCCCATCTCAAGGGTGGTGAGTTTAAGATGAACGGTGTTTATGTCGACCTTTAAGGCTCTGTCGTGGGCCTTGAAAAGTAGGGAGGAAGCAATGATCAGGATCAGAACAGCTGCAGCAGCAAAAACCAGAAACTGTTTTTGAGACTTTTTACCCTTCTGGGCCCCGTCAGGGTCCTCAGTGTTTTCATCTCGAATATGTCCCAGATTTCCAATTTTGTCCAATTTCATTGTTTCCGTTTCTAATTCTGATTTCTCATCCTTCTGTTTTGATCTTCAGTGCGCTTTTGCCCCATCTCCTCTCACTCACTCGCCTTTGCGGGATGCCTCGCGGTTAGTCGCAGGGTGGAAGCGAAAGGCGACCGCGCCGAAGCCCTGGCGAAGGCGGGTGCTATGCTTCGGCGGAGTTCCGCTTGGCTTCGCCACAGATGCCCCGCGCCTTGGCACGGGGAGCTTCACTAAATCAGTTCCACAAGGCCTCTAATCATGGTCTTTTGTCTATCTTTAGTCATCTTGAATTTTACCCCGATCCCCATATCACTGACCCAGGCAATTTCACCGGTCATTCTTATTTGTTGGCGGGAAATGGGGAGAGGAAAGACCATAGATACCTCCTCTCCAGCCAAGAAGGGCGTACCGGTTCCGATAAACACCCCTCCAGCACTTATGTTGTGAATGAAGTCGGTATAGGTGCCATCTTGAACAGAGTAATCCACAGTCGAGAAATAAGGTTTTCTCTCGTGTTTTCTTCTTTTGGCGAAGAGCGGTTCCTTCGATCCATCAATCATCCAACATTCCCCTTTCTCTTTTCCCTGCAGTCACATTAAATGGCACAAAGTGAAGTCATTACCGTTTGAGCAGAGCAGATATTAATCCTCTTGTTAGTTTTCCCCATTTGGCGATCTGCTGTGCGCTGGAAATCACCATCGTACTGACTTCTTGTGAACCTGAGAATGTAATATAGGACTGCTTTACCCTGATTGGCAAGCCTCTTTTCACATATTGCCCTAACCCAAGAAGAACGCTTGCTATGAGCGCTTCGTCTTGGATGGGTAAATCAATGGTAAAAAATCTTTCGTTTATTGATACTGAAACATCCCTTGGTTCTTCCATTTCAACGTCTCCTCTTCAATATGCGTCCATACTTGTTTTCCACGCCTTCTTATTTGAACGGTTTCATTTAACAGCAAATTTTCGAGGCATTTCATAGGCCTATTATCAGCTTTTTCCACTGCGGTTACATATGTTAACCGTAATTACTTCGGAGCAAGATCGACACTTGATTTTGTGCTTGACCGATCTGCCCCTTAGGCTTCTCTTCATCTCATGCTGACAATTGGGGCACTTGAATCCAGTGCGGAAGCTTTTGAAATTAGACGGAACTTTGAT
>JASFEQ010000115.1:0-11094 GCA_050124735.1 Desulfobacteraceae bacterium
AACCACGTGCAAACTATGTATTTTATCAACACGTTCCGAAATTTGAAAAGGGCATTGTTAATTACGTCGCTTTCTCCCCTATAGACAAATTAACATTCGAGCCGGACGTCTTAATCATTACCGCCACTCCCAGTCAGGCAGAAATTGTGATGAGGGCCATGACCTATTCCACCGGGGAGCTATATAACTCCAAGACAACGCCTGTCATGGGATGCGCATGGATTTATATTTATCCCTATCAAAGCGGCAAAGTAAATTACTTAATTCCCGAGATGGTCCATGGCATGAGGGGTAGAGAGTTGTTTACGGAGGGATCCATACTGATATCCATTCCCTATCATTGGATACCGATCATAACGCAGAACCTGCAGGAGATGGAAATACATCTTCCCTCGCATGCAAGTAAGGAAGAGTATCTCTCAGAATTTGGGAACATCATTGGTGAATTGGTCGAAGCGTCTAAGAAGCCCTAATATCGGCGTTCAGATGCATGTGGGACCCCACGTGCGGCCCATTCTTGAGGGATGATTCTTTTATAGCGGTTAACCAGTGAATTAACTGTAACCCATTGAAGGAAAATTTTTCAAGCTAAGGAGGGGAAAAATGGAAATTAAGGCTGCAGTCGTTTTTGAGCAATCGGGAAAGTTCAGTATTGAACAACTGGAACTCAGTGATCCGAACGACGATGAGATGCTGGTTCGCATCGTCGGCGCCGGCATCTGCCACACGGATCTGGTGGCCCGGGACCTGCATTTACCGATCCCACCCGAACGCGCGCTACCGAGTGTCTTCGGACACGAAGGGGCTGGCGTTGTTGAAAAGGTGGGGGCTCGGGTGAGTAAGGTGATGCCGGGGGATCACGTGGCATTGAGCTGGGATTGCTGCGGGGCTTGCCCGTCGTGCAAGTCGGGGAACGACCCCTATTGTCATAATTTTTTCCTGCACAATTTCAACGGTGCTCGCCCAGACGGGACCACCACCTTGAAAAAAGGCGATCAGGTCATCTATGGGTCCTTTTTTTCCCAGTCTTCTTTTGCCAACTTTGCGTTGGCCAACGAACGGAACGTGGTCAAGGTAAGCAAAGACGTTCCCCTTGAAATCCTCGGTCCCCTGGGGTGCGGGGTCCAGACCGGCGCTGGAGCGGTCATGAACACGCTTCAACCCAGGCCTGGGGCGTCAATTGCCGTATTCGGTGTGGGACCAGTGGGAATGAGCGCTGTTCTCGGTGCGGTTGTGTGCGGGTGCACCACCATTATCGCCGTGGATGTCATTCCGGGCCGCCTCGAGAAGGCAAAGGAATTCGGTGCGACCCATACCATCAACGCCGGGGAGGTTAATCCGGTTGAGGCGATTCAGGACATTACGGGCGGGGGTGCAGAGTTCACCCTGGAATGTGTAGGGAATCCGGCGGTGCTTCGGCAGGCTGTAGACGCCCTGCCGCGCTGCGGGGTTTGCGCTCTACTCGGGGTTGTCCCGCCCGGTACGGAGGTGGGCCTGGATATGGACCTAATCATGAACGGCCGGACGGTGCGAGGGGTTATCGAAGGTGATGCCATTCCGGATCTGTTTATTCCCAAATTGATTGAATTGTACAGCCAGGGGCGGTTTCCCTTTGACAGAATGATCACATTCTATCCATTCGAGGAAATAAATCAGGCGGTGGAAGATATGGAAGAAGGGCGTGTGATCAAACCGGTTTTGCAACTGTAGCACCAGGCAGATTTGATGGACTGAGATGACGGCACTTGATGGAGCAATGGCGCCGCCAAGAGTTCGCATCATTAACACTGTAGACAAAGTCCTGGCTTTCTGCCCAAAGCCAATAGCAAGAGAGGGCTGACAGTCAAGTCTGCACTGAAGTCTCAAGGGAGGAGGGAGGTGGTGCTCACATTTTTACGACAAAGGGCACTGGTAATAACCAAGGTCTATTTTGAACGGTTGGTTTCTTTGAATGCCTAAAAAGGAGGGGTAAAATGAAAAACAAAATATTGCTTGGGTTGTTCGCGTGTACGATAGCCGTGGTGTTCTTGTTTGGTGTTGGGGCCACAAAATCACCAGCCAAGGATAAAATCCGTATTGGCCAGGCTATCGCGCTCTCAGGCCCCCTAGCGGGCGGTGTTGCCATAGCGGGCGGTCGAATTTATGTCATGTGGGTTGAAGAGGTAAATAAGAATGGCGGAATATATGTGAAGGAATATGGCAAAAAATTGCCTGTAGAGCTGATAAGATATGACGATAAAAGCGATATAGGCACGATGACGAATCTGCTGGAAAAATTGATTGTACAGGACAAGGTTGACTTTGTCTTTCCCCCATGGGGCACCGCTTGGCTCTTTGCTGCCGCTCCTGTCGCCAACAAGTACGGGTATATCCTGATCGGTGGTCCCGGTGGTGCATTGAAGCTCAAGGAGCTTAGCCTGCCCTACTTCTTCCAGGTCTTGAATTTTTCCGAAACTCAGGCTCCAGCTCTTGCTGACATTTTTAAGGAAGTCGGTGTAAAGTCGGCGGCGGTCATCTACCGTGGGGACCTCCACGGCGTAGAGTATGGTGATGCCATGGTTCCGTATTTCAAGAAGAAGGGAATTGACGTCAAGATGAAGAAGAGCTATCCCCCAGGGATTAAGGACTTATCGCCGCTATTGAAGGAGGCTAAGTCGCTGGGCGTCGATGCCTTTTGCGCTGCTTCCTATCCTCCTGGAGGCATGCTTCTTACCGGTCAGGCACTTGAGCTTGGCATTAACTTCAACGCCTTATTTATTACCGTTACACCCTTTTCCCCCAACCTATACCGGGATACGTTTGGCTCGAATGCGGTGCAGGGAGTCATGGGTGGCGGTGCTTGGAATGCGAAAACGTCTCCCGGAGCCAAGGAATTCGTTGACAAATTCGTGGCACGTTTCAAGGTGGAACCCGACTACTGGGGAGGCCTATACTATTGGTCATCGCTACAGCATTTCCAGCAGGCTATCGAGAAGGCGGGGACCCTGGATCAGAAGAAGATAAGGGATATCATGGCTAAAGAGAGGTTTGAGACGGCGTTGGGACCTTTCTGGTACGATAGAAACCAATACTTTGTAAATCACCCCGGTGAGATAGGTCAGTGGCAAAACGGCGTGTTCGAGGTCATCGACCCTGGGAAGAAGCGTACCGCACCACCCTTATACCCTAAGCCAGCGTGGCCAAAAAAGAAATAAATCGAGGTCAGTGAGCAAAAATCGTAAGCAGGCTGTCTCAAAGGGTGCAAACCTAACAACTCCTGAGGGTGGTTATTTTCTCCAGAGCTGTTGTCCGGCGCCTTTTTGACAGCCTGCAGCCGTCACTGTCAAAGCTAGGAAGCCATCCTCATGATTGTAAAAATCCTGGACGTGGTGATTGCCGGTTTGCTGATGGGCGGTATCTATGCCCTGATTGCCGTGGGGCTCAGCTTGCAGTATGGTGTTGCCCGGGTGTTGAACATCGCTCACGGCGAGTTTATCATGCTCGGCGCTTTCATCACTTGGTCACTATACATCATCTTTGGGATTAGCCCGCTGGTTTCTCTGGCCATTTGCGGTCCAATGGTGTTCATCATCGGTTTTATACTTTATAGAACTGTGTTCACACGCCTCAGAACCTCGTCAGTATCACCCGCTGCCTTTGAGGGCAGCTCCATGTTAGCCTGTTTTGCTCTCCTGTTCATCATTCAAAATGTAGCCATATTAATATGGGGTGCTGACATAAAAGGGTACTCTTATCTAGCTTTTCCGGTCAATTTTGGGGGAGCGGTATTTGCCGCCAATCGCCTCGTAACCCTCGGATTTGCCATAGCTATAGGTCTAGTTTTCTATCTCTTTTTGGCCCGCAGCCGCCTGGGAAAAGCGATTCGGGCAGCTGCCCAAGACCCAGTAGCGGCTGGGCTCATGGGGGTAAACATCAACCAGGTGCTGGCTTTATGCTTTGGCTTTGGTGCTTTGATGGCCGGTTTTGGCGGTACACTTATAAGCATGTCCTACACGATCCAACCCACGATGGGTCTCGAATATACCGTGATCGCCCTCATCGTGATCGTCTTAGGGGGATTGGGCAGTATCCCTGGCAGTTTTATCGGGGGTCTTCTACTGGGTCTCGTTGGCAGCGTAGTAACCCATAAGGAGCCAGGCCTATCCCTGGTTGCCTATTATCTCATCTTCATGCTTCTGCTCCTGGCCAAGCCAACAGGTATTTTAGGGAAATAGAGAAATGGACATTGTAAGCGTTAATTATAGGAGACCTTTTGTACTGGGGTTACTTTTGTTCATCGTTCTCCTATTAGCCACATCCCCCCTCTATGCCCCGGATTATACCGTCATACTCCTAACCAGCATCTTCATGTATGTCGTCATTGCGGTGAGTTGGGCTATGTTCTCCGGTCCTACCGGCTACATCTCGCTGGCGTCTGCCGCCTTCTTCGGGGTTGGCATCTATACGTCAGCTATACTGGGGAGAGCATTACCCCTGCCGCTCGTTATCTGTATGGGTGGCCTGGCCAGTTTTTGTCTTGCCCTTCTCGTCGGCGCTTTGACCCTGAGGCTGAGGGGCATTTATTTTGTTATGTTTACTTTCGGACTCGTTGAGCTCCTTTTGCATTTTGTGCTTTGGTGGGAGGTCAACATAACGGGAACGACTGGAAGAGTGGTTCCCAGCGTGGGAAACACGACTGTTTATTACCTCATGCTCATCATTCTTGTATTGTTATTGCTTACCACCTACTTTATCAGACATTCTAAATTTGGATTAGCCTTACAGAGCATCGGAGAATATGAGGAAGCAGCGGCTCACCGAGGTATAAATGTGACTGCTTTAAAAATTATCACCTTTGCCATCAGCGCTTTTTTCATGGGCGCGGCTGGGGCCATCATGGCAACGAGATGGACCTATATTGACCCCAAAATTGCATTTAATCCGCTCATTTCCTTTATGCCCGTTTTGATGGCCATCTTTGGCGGGATGGGGCAACTTTACGGTCCTGTAATAGGCGCGGCTATCTTCACCTACCTGGAAGAATTCTTAGTCACCAGGTTCCCCTATTACTATATGCTCATTTTCGGCATCATCATGCTGGTCGCTATCCTATATATGCCTGGCGGTCTTGTAGGATTGGTACAAAAGCTATGGAAACGAATCTCGGGGACAGGACATGCCTATACTTGAAGGTAAAGGGGTGACCAAGTATTTTGGAGGGCTGGCCGCCGTATCGAATGTGGATTTTCATGTGGAACAAGGTGAAGTTCTCGGTCTCATTGGTCCTAACGGAGCTGGTAAGACCACGTTGTTTAATTTAATATCGGCGGCTCTTACGCCCAAGTCAGGGACAATAAGGTTTAAAGGCGAAAACATTACCGGATTAAAGCCGTATAAAATCTGCAGGATGGGCGTGGCGAGGACCTTTCAAACGGTTAAAGTGTTCGGCCATATGCCGGTTCTTAACAATGTTGTACTGGGCGCCTATTTTGGTTTGTCACCCGGTATGTCATCGAAGGATGCTGTGAAGGAAGCCACAACGTTATTGGAGTTTGTGGGGTTATCCGCTGTGAAAGAGATTGTTGCTAAAGACCTGACTCTGGCCAACCAGAAGCGACTTGAAGTGGCTGGAGCGTTGGCAACCCATCCCGAACTATTGTTGCTTGATGAAATGATGGCGGGTTTAAACCCCACTGAGGTAGCGCAGGCCATGGAATTGGTAACCAGGATTCGAGATAAGGGGATTACCATTATCATGATCGAGCACGTCATGAAGGCCATTATGAGCGTATGTGACCGGATTATGGTCCTTCATCACGGAGCAAAGATTGCCGAAGGCACACCACGGGAGATTACCACCAGCAAGACAGTTATCGAGGTCTATTTAGGAGAGAAGGCGCATGCTGGAAGTTAGCAGCCTAGATACTTTTTATGGCATGATTCGGGCCTTTTGCTGACTGAGGAAAATGTGAAACAAACCCTGGAAATCGCTGATGATAGTCTGTGTGCTTTATGGATAAACATCAACAAGAAAGGAGGAGAAAAATGAAAACCAAAGCATTTTTAACCCTGCTGGCTCCTATCCTCATTGCCTCATTAGTTTCTGGTTGTTCCACTTTGACCAGGCAGGAAGCGGCCTCAGGCCGAATGATGGATCCGATCGTTTCCACCGACTGGCTATACGCGAACAGCCAACTGGAAAACCTTGTAATCATTGATATCAGAGGTCCTGCTGCTTATGGGGCGGGTCACATACCAGGCTCCATCAATGAACCCTTTGCAACAGCCTTTGATCCCTGCACCGGCCCCACTTCTAACTGGATTATCGGAACTAAGGATTGCCTTTGGCTTGAATTGCCCGCTACAGATGATCTCATGAATACCATCGGAAAGCTCGGGATAACCCCTGATTCAAGGGTCGTGATTGTTACGGCACCAAATCCCAAGGAACCCCCATTCTTCGGTCTCGCGAATGCAACAAGGGTTGCCGATACCCTCATCTATGCAGGGGTTGCGAACGTGGCGATTCTTGACGGGGGATACCCTAAATGGATTTCGGAAGGGCGGGCCACAACCAAGGAAGTGCCTGCTGTGAAGTCGGCAACATACCGGAATGATGTAAATAAGGCCATGTTTGTTTCTGCAGACTATATTGAAAGGCAGAGTAAAGACGCTGTCATTATCGATGCCAGAGACGCGAATGTCTACTCCGGGTTAGCCATCGGGCCATTTACAGATAAGGCCGGGCATATCCGGAACGCCAAATCTCTGCCTGCCCCCTCGATATGGAATCAGAATCCGGATGGAACATACACGTACAAGGATCCAAAGACGCTGGGCAAAATGGCATCGGGTGTGATCGGTGAATCTGTGGATCCCAGAAGTCAAGAAATTATTGTCTACTGTGGGGTGGGCGGGTATGCCAGCACCTGTTGGTTTGTGCTGACACAGGTGCTGAGGTATCAAAATGTTAAGATCTATGACGGCTCAGCCCAGGAATGGGGAAAAAATTACGATCTGGTTATCCAATAATGGGACGAGGATAATTCTGTAAATCGCTTTGGCGTTTTGATTGAGTTCAGCCAGAGCATTCCCGAGATGGCCAAAAGATTGTGGGTTACAGCGCGGGCAACCGGGTTCCAGACAGTAAATCCGGAAGCCCGCGTGGCCTAATCTGCATAAATGGATGTCAACTTTTGACTGCCCCTGATGGGGGTGACGGTCTTTCTCCAATACTCCGTCTTCGCCCAGGTACCGAAGGGAGGTGATACCTCTCCTTACTAAGAAGGCCTTTGATAAAGCTTTGGAAAAAATCAAGAAAGACATTTAAGGCGCCAATGGAGGGAGAAGGCAGCGGCAAGGTCCCGAGACAAAGTTTTGATAGGAGGTAAATAAGATAACTATGGCAGACTATGAGGCACTAAAGGCAAGGGTAGAGGAACTGGGAGATCGGGTCTGGGATGTGCCGGCCATTGAGGCCAGAATTAAAAAACTGGCCTCTGAGGGGATCCCTAAGAAGACCCTCAATCGTGATGAGATTTTGAGCAACAAGTCGCAGATCCTGGATCGCGTTCAGCGGCGGGCTGAAGAATATAACTTCATCACCAAGAATTGCGCCCAGGGGACGGCCCTTTCCCTGATGGAGGAATTTGGTCTGGGCAACATGGAGATTATCAAGGCCTTAACACCATTTCCTGGCATCGGCGGGACCGGAGAGATATGTGGGGGCATAACCGGGAGTCTGATTACCTTTGGGCTTTTTTTTGGCAGTGATGACCGTCTGGATCTGGAAGCCACGAATCAGACGATTATGACGGCCCAGAAATTCATGGCCTTATTCGAAGACCAATTGGGGTACATGTTATGCGCCGAGATACAGGAGCACGTGGTATTTGGACGTAACATGGATCCTGGGGCCAGCGAAGAGCATATGGCGGCCTTTGCCCAGGCAAAAGGTTTTGAAAAGTGTGGCCTACCTCCGGGGACAGGAGCCAGGCTTGCAGCAGAGTTTATTATCGAAAGCATGGCGTAATGTAACTCTGGGTATGTTATTGTGCAGGGGAGGGATCTTAATCCCAGTTTTTCCCGGTGCAGATCTCTTTAGAGACTGTCGAAAAACCGGATTGTTGGAGGCGGATGGAAAATGTCCAGATGCAAGGCTTCCGAAATCCCGAGGAATGAGGCGTATATAGAAGTACGTCGCAGTGACGAGGGATGAGGGTAACGCAGCCCTTCGACTTTGCTCAGGGCCATGAGCTTGTCGAATGGCAGATGGGCGTTTTCCGACAGCCTCCTATAAATTCTTTTCAGAGGAGGTAATACTATGGCAGGGAAATTGGCAAAATTGCTATCAGATTTGAAGGAATCAGAGGTCATGGAATTCGTTGAGAAGGCCCTGGGAAAAGGGGTCGATCCTATGGAACTTTTAGGAGAGACCCAGGAGGGCATGAAAATCGTGGGTCAACGATTTGCCGATGAAAAGTACTTCATCCCGGACCTTGTTTTTTCCGGGGAGATCCTGAAGCGCGTCGTGACAATGCTTGAGCCCCATCTTAAGGAAAAGAAAGGTGAAGAGGCTGAACGCCTAGGAAAGGTCATTATTGGAACCGTAGAGGGGGACATCCATGACATTGGGAAGGATCTCGTCGTCTTTATGCTGGATGTGAATGGATTCGAGGTCTTTGACCTGGGCATAGATGTGCCGGCGCAGAAATTCGTAGATACGATCAAAGAGACCGGCAGCGGGGTGGTTGGACTGAGCGGCTTTCTCACCCTGGCTTTTGATGCCATGAAAGAAACGGTGGATGCCATCCAAGATGCCGGGCTGCGGGACCAGGTGAAGATCATGATAGGAGGCGGCCAGATTGACGATGAGGTCCTGAGCTTTTCAGGGGCGGACGCCTATGGAAAGGACGCCGTGGAGGCCGTAGAACTGGCCCAAGGCTGGATAGGAGGGTAAGAAAATGGAAAAGCAATGGGAAGAGATGTCAGCAGATGAAAAGCAGGAGGCGCAGTTTCAAAAGTTGCTTACCCCGAAGGACCCTGAGGGGAATGACCTTCAGTTCCAAAGCCCAGAAGCAGAGGCCAAGTATAAAGCAAGCATAACCAGAATCAAGGATGCCGTTCAGTTGAAAAAGACTCCGGACAGAGTACCGCTCACTTTGCTTCCGAGTATGTTTCCTTTTATTAATGCCGGGTTGTCCATTAAAGAGGCCATGTATGACTACGACAAAACTGTATCGGCCTTCAGGAAATTCATCTTGGAATTTAAGCCGGATATGCATATAGGCGCTGCACAGGTGGGACCGGGAAAGTTCTTTGAGATACTCGACTATAAGTTATATGCCTGGCCGGGGCATGGGGTCGCACCTGAACATTGCTACCAATGCGTTGAAAAAGAATACATGGCTGCGCATGAATATGATCTCTTGATGGCCGATCCGTCGTTTTACTTCAGGAATTTCTACCTGCCTCGCGTATTCGGAGCATTAGAAGGGTTCCAGATGCTCCCTCCGTTCACCGGCATACTCGAAATATATGGCGTTGCCTTTAATTTCATCCCCTATGCCCTGCCCCCCGTTCAAGCCACCTTGAAGGCACTGATGGACGCCGGTGCGGAAGCCTTGAAATGGGCGACGGCTATAGGTGGTTTAAATGGTGAGTTGGCCACATTAGGATTTCCGAATATCCTAGGCGGATTTACCAAGGCGCCGTTTGACACCATTGGCGACACCCTCAGGGGCACCAGGGGGATCATGGTGGATATGTACCGGCAGCCCGATAAGCTTCTCAAGGCCATGGAGGCACTCGTACCTATCATGATCGGTATGGGAATAGGCGCTGCACAGCAGACCGGAAATCCTCAGATATTCATACCGCTCCATAAAGGGGCTGACGGGTTCATGTCCGATGAGCAGTTCAAGACATTCTACTGGCCTACCCTTAAAGCAGTCATGTTGGGCCTCATTGAGGGAGGATGCATACCATGGCCTGCGCTTGAGGGGCATTGGGGCTCGCGTCTGGAAGTTATCCAAGACATACCGAAGGGCAAGACGATGTGGATGGTTGACCAGACAGACATGGCGAAGGCTAAGGAAACATTGGGTAAGAATGGTTGCCTCATCGGCAACGTGTCCTCCTCCATGTTGAAATTATCCACACCCGATAAAGTGAAAGCTTACTGCAAGAAACTCATTGATACGGCAGGCAAAGGCGGTGGTTTTATCATGGGCAATGGTGCGTTTTTCGATGAGGCAAAGCCGGAAAATGTGAAGGCAATGGTTGACGCCACCAAGGAATATGGCGTTTATAAATAGATAGACACCAACCATGATCCGTGGTTCCTGGAGACGGGGGCAGGTCTTTATCGCCCATCCTCCATCTCGGCAAGAAGATTGGAGGATGGGAAGGGGGATGTTTTTTCATTATCAAGATAATCTTGCATCAGAAGAATAGGAAACCCGTCATAACGGGCTTCGTCTTTTGTTGACACAAAGTGGTACTTTCCCTATACTTCGGCCCACAAAAAGCGAGTGCTTGTGAGGTCATTTAATAAAATAAAGAGGAGGTAACATTTATGGCAAAAGAGCTGACCAAATTGCTCGCGGATTTGAAGGAAGAGGAGGCCCTGGATTTTACAAAGAAGTCTCTTGAAGAGGGTAAGGACCCCATGGAAATTATGGCTGCTGCCAGGGAGGGGATGAAAATCGTGGGTGCAAAATTTGCCGAAGAAACCTATTTCATTCCTGATCTGATCTTCTCCGGTAAGATCCTGAAGGGCATCGCTCAACTGGCGGAACCTTTTCTCAAAAAGGATATGGAAAGTCAGGGTGAGCGTGTGGGGAAAATCGTCATTGGAACCGTAGAAGGGGACATCCATGACATCGGCAAGGATCTCGTGGTCTTTATGCTGGATATCAGCGGATACGAGGTATTTGACCTGGGCATTGATGTACCAAAGCAAAAGTTTGTGGATGCCATCAAAGAAACGGGGTGCAAGGTGGTGGGACTGAGCGGATTTCTGACCCTGGCTTATGATTCCATGAAAGAGACGGTTGATGCCATCAAAGAGGCTGGGCTGAGGGACCAGATCAAGGTCATGATAGGCGGCGGACA
>JASFEQ010000116.1:0-11041 GCA_050124735.1 Desulfobacteraceae bacterium
AGGTGCTAATGGTGTCTTCATGGAAGTTCATCCCAATCCCGACTCCGCCCTTTGCGACGGTCCCAACTCCCTTCCCTTGGAGCAGGTCAGGTCACTTCTGGCTATGCTCAAAAAGATTCACCGCCTGGTGCGCTCCGTGGATTAATTTGTGTCCTTCCAAAGGCCTTTAGGATCTGCATTAACCTGACCGCAGTTAGGTCAGAAAAAGGGGGACACGGAGAAAAATAAAATCTATTTGTGTCTTGGATCCAAAACTCCAGTGGATTTGTTGTTGCTCATAAGGTGTTGGTATTGCCCTGAATTATAGATGATCGGCAGGGTCTTAAGGGGATCATCCCGGTTTTCGAAGCCCCATTTCTAACAAAAAAATTCCACGGGAGTGCCTCCCGTGAATTTCTATCAATACTTTTGAACATGGCTATGGTATTTGTGAAGTTATGATGACAGAGGACTGGGCAACCAGAATTAAGCTTCTTATCCTGGATGTGGATGGTGTGATGACGGATGGGCGCGTCATCCTGAATGCGCGTGGTGAAGAGATCAAGCGCTTTCATGTGAGGGATGGATACGGCATTAAACGCCTATTGGATGCGGGTATTGATGTGGTCATCATTACAGGGCGAAAATCGAAAGCCATTGAATATCGGGCAAAAGAATTGGGTATCCAAGAAATTTATCAGGGTGTAAAGGAAAAGGGATCCCTTTGCAAGGAAGTCATTGAGCGCAAGAATCTAATAAAAGATCAGGTGTGCTGCATGGGAGATGATCTGCCGGATCTCCCCATGTTTACTCAAGCTGGCATCTCCATTGCCGTGGCGGATGCCGCTGCCGAGGTTCGGAATGCGGCCAGCCATGTGACAGAGCAAAAGGGCGGCCACGGGGCGGTAAGAGAGGTCTGTGAATTGATCCTAAAGGCGCAACAAAATTGGCCGCTGACAGCGCCTTGACGTCTTGGCCGGGGAAAATTGGCTTTACGCTCTATTTACTATTTGGTATAATTATTGCAATATGACGTACTTTTTCAAAAAACACTGGCCACTGTTAGGGATAGCCATCCTCCTGCTGGTGGTGGGTCTCTACATGATGGGAGCCCAAAAGGAGATCATAAAAGAATCTCTTCTTGCAGATATTGTGGGAGAAGAGGGACTCAAGCTCAAGAATGTCTCTTATGCCCAAAACGACCCCAGTCAAGGGATGAAATGGACTCTGGATGCCAAAGAAGTCAAATTCTCCAAAGACAAGACCTTCATATCTTTTAAGGATTTTCGACTGAAACTGAGACCCCAAAACAGACCCACGGTTGAACTGAAGGGCAAAAAGGGAAATTACGATAGAAACGCTGGGCTAATCAACCTTCATGGAGATTTGCAGGCCTACACGGATAATGGTTACCGGATCATGACCGAACACATCCTCTATAAAGAAAAAGAAGGGTATTTGAAAACAGAGGAGCCGGTCAAAATTCTGGGTCCCTTTTTCTCTGTGGCCGGTCGGGGCCTGTACTACAATCCGGAAAAGGAAACCTTAAGAATTCATTCTGACGTTACGACTCGTATTACAAAGGAATCATTGATCCTATGAGGGGCGCTCCATATACGGGAATCTTCCTGATACTCTTCTTCAGTCTGCTGTTTCCTGCCACTGGGCAAACCCAGGTCAGCTTACAGGAGGATGCTCAGAAATCTGATGCGGGTGCTATAGTCATCAAGTCCCAATCCCTTGAAGTTGATAATCAGAAGAGAATCGTAGTATTTAGTGGTCAGGTGGATGCCAAAAAAGATGACATGACGATTAATTGCGAAAAAATGATTGTCTATTACATTGACCAATCTGCTGAAAAAGAATCCGGAAAAACAGATGTGAGAATAGATAAGATTGTGGCAACTGGCAAGGTGAAGATCAGCCGGCCCGATGGGGCTTTGGCCATGTCAGAAAAGGCCGTTTATTATGAGAATGACGAAAAGGTGGTCCTGACGGGCAGACCCGTTGTCAAGCAAGGGAATGACTTTGTAGAGGGATCGAGGATTACCCTATACTTAAAAGAAAAACGCAGTACTGTGGAAGGCTCTGAAAAAGAGAAAGTAAGGGCTGTTCTACATCCAAGAAGCGAGAAAAGGTAGCTGAGCCCGTGGATAACACAGATGTGCTCGAGGCAAAAGGGCTGGTCAAGATTTATAACGGTAAAAGGGTTGTGGACCAGATTGAGATGACACTGAGGCGGAAGGAGATCGTAGGTCTCCTTGGTCCTAACGGTGCGGGGAAAACAACGACCTTTTACATGATAATAGGTTTCACGCGTCCCAATGTGGGCAAGGTATATCTGGATGGGGAGGACATTACGGAAGCCCCCATGTATCTGAGGGCGAGGAAAGGGATTAACTACCTTGCCCAGGAACCTTCTGTCTTCAGGAAGCTCACCGTCGAGGAAAACCTGTTCGCCATCATGGAGAATATTGATATCCCCTCCCACGATATCAAGAAAAGGGCCATGAAACTGCTTTCTGAGCTCAATATCAGCCAGTTGGCCAAACAGAAGGCGTCATCCTTGTCCGGTGGTGAAAGGCGCAGATTGGAAATCAGCAGAGCCCTTGTGACTGAACCCAGGTTCATGTTGCTCGATGAGCCCTTCGCAGGGATTGATCCCCTCGCCTTAAATGATATCAAAGAGATCATCAGACAGTTGAAAGACAGAGGCATTGGCATTATTATATCGGATCACAATGTCAGAGAAACGCTGGATGTGTGTGATTCGGCTTATTGTATCAACCAAGGGAAAATCATTGAGTCTGGGACGCCGGACGAGATTGTATGCAGTGATGTAGCTCGAAGCTGTTATCTCGGAGACGATTTCACTCTTTAATTTCTAAATCCTAAACCAGATCCGTATAGGACTATGGCCATACAACTCAGACAATCCCTTAGCCTTCATCAGCAGCTCATCATGACCCCGCAGCTGCAGCAGGCTATAAAACTCCTCCAGCAGTCCAGGCTGGAACTCCTTGAAACCATCAGACAGGAAATGGACACAAATCCCACTCTGGTGGAGGCACAGCCCCAGGACGAGTTTGATGAGGATAAGGGATTTGACAAGACGACAGGTAAGCCAGAGCAGCGTGCCACGGAAGTGACCGTTAAGGAGGACTTGAGGCAGGATGTGGACTGGGAATCCTATTTTTCCGATTATAGCACAGGTTGGAGGGAGTCAGCCCATGAGGTAAAAGAAGTCCCGCCTTTTGAAAGCTTCACGCCCAGCAAAACCAACCTATACACACATCTCACGTGGCAGCTCAACGTGAGCAACCTCAATGAGGTGAAAAAAGAGATTGGCAGACATATTATCGGTAATTTGGATGGCAACGGATACCTACAAACCTCTGTTGAAGACCTATCCGAATCAACAGGATATACCCAAGAACAAGTGATAGAGGCTTTGAGCTTCATGCAGAAGTTTGACCCTGTCGGGGTCGCGGCCAGGGACTTAAAGGAATGTTTGCTTATCCAGGCCCGTTTTCGAAATCTACAGGGCACAGTCATTGAAGAGATTCTTTTGGAGCACATGGATAAACTTGAGAATAAGAAGTACGATCAGATCGCAAAGTCTCTTTCAATATCTATCGAAGAGGTCAAATCGGCTGTCTCTGTCATTACCAGTTTCGAACCAAAGCCTGGCCGCAGCTTTCAAGATGAAGAGACCATTTACATTAGCCCTGATATCTATGTATTTAGGGTGGGAGACGATTATGTGATAGACCTGAATGAAGATGGGCTGCCCAAGTTAAGAATCAGTCAGTATTATCGGCAAATTTTGGCTAGACGCGATTCGTTGTCTGAGAGGGATAGACAATATATACAGGAAAAACTCAAATCAGCAGCCTGGCTGATCAAGAGCATTCACCAGCGTCAAAGGACCATATATCGAGTGACAGAAAGCATCGTTCGTTTTCAAAGGGGGTTCTTTGACAGGGGGACAGCCCATCTAAAGCCTCTCGTTCTCCGTGATGTGGCCGAGGACATACAGATGCATGAGTCGACCATCAGCCGGGTGACCACTAACAAATACGTCCACACGCCTCAGGGCGTCTTCGAACTTAAGTATTTCTTCAACAGTGCCATCAATAGCATGGACGGAGAGTCCATAGCCTCAGAAAGTGTCAAGGAACATATTAGGAATATCATAAAAACTGAAAACAAAGCCAAACCTTACAGCGACCAGGAAGTCGCTGATCTACTCAGAAACCTTAACATCAACATAGCCCGCCGGACGGTGGCCAAGTACCGCGAGACTATGGGTATTCTGCCTTCACGGAAGCGGAAAGAGCCCTATTGATTTCTTGTAATTTGCACTTTTTGTACTTATTTTGGTGGTGACCCTTTTTTTCTTAGGAGGTGAAGGAATGGACATTTCTGTCACATTCAGACACATGCAACCCACGGAAAGTTTAAAAACCTATGCAGAGGAAAAGGTATCAAAAATCAAAAGGTACTTGGATTTTCCCCTTGAAGCCCACGTGGTCCTATCAGTGGAAAAATTTAGGCATATAGCGGATGTCACCCTTAGCGTCAATGGGACCTGGATCAAAGGAATAGAGGAGACGGATGACATGTACTCTGCCATTGACCAGGTCATGGATAAACTTGAAAAACAGGTAAAGAAATACCTCTCAAAAATAAGAAATAGGAGGACAGAGAATAGGAAGGGTGAAGAGACCCTTGGCGTGGAAGAGACAGAAGAGGATGTGGCGTTCGGCCTTGAAGGGCCTAGTATAGAGGTGGAAAAAATGATTGCCAAACCAATGGATCCGGAAGAGGCAGCCATGCAACTTTCCACTTCTCAACAGGACTTTATCGTTTTCAGAAACTCCCGGTCCGAAGAGATCAACGTCATCTACAAACGCAAAGACGGCAATTTGGGACTTATCGAACCTTCTAGTTGAGCCGTTGAATAGATCAGGCGTTATTCGTTCATTGTTATTGGTTACACGCTTTGAGAGTCAGATTTCTGAATTGATATTTCACCCCAGGTAGAGACATAAGAACAGTGAAGCTCCCCGCGCCAAGGCGAGTCAGCAGGAGCAATCAAATATCGGATAACAGATACTTGCCCCTTGAAATCCGTCACAGACGGCCATTTCACTGGGGACACGTAACAGCCAATTGAGCGTTTCCGCTCAATTGGGGTGTGAAGGTCATGAAACTCTCAGAAATACTTAATCCAGATAACATTATTCCTGACTTGAGGGCCAAAGACAAAAAGGGGGTATTGGAAGAACTGGTGGATGTCATTGCCAGCCATGATCCATCACTGGACAAGGATTCGTTGGTCAAAGTTCTCTTGGAGAGAGAAAGGCTTGGAAGTACAGGGATCGGCGACGGTATAGCCATACCCCATGGAAAATTTCAGGGACTTAACCACCCAGTCATATCTTTCGGTAGGAGTCTGGACGGGCTCGACTTCGATTCCATGGATGGACAGCCCGCATTTCTCTTCTTCCTATTGGTGGCACCTGAGGATTCCGCCAGCATCCACTTGAAAGCACTGGCCAAAATCGCAAAAATCCTCAAGAATGGCTCCTTTCGAAATGTGCTGATGCAAGCCCCCACCAGGAAAGAACTCTATGAGACAATCATACAAAACGACGAGGAGTTTTGAATCTTTAGCCTACTCACATCATCACATGATTTTGAAGAACTGAACATTTTCCGAGACGTATTATGATAGGTTTACTCATTGTTACCCACAGTGAATTGGGAAGAGAATTCTTGAATGCCGCTGAATTCATCGTTGGGCGTCTGGATGCAGCAGATGCCGTCTCCATTACCCAAACAGCAGACAGTGAACAAATCCGCAAAATGATCGAGGAGAAGGTCTCCGTCCTAGATAAGGGCGAAGGCGTTCTCATCCTGACGGATATGCTGGGGGGGACCCCATCCAATATAAGCCTCTCATTCCTAAAGGAAGAGATGATCGAGGTCTTGACCGGGGTGAATCTGCCCATGGTTATAGCTATTGCTCAGAATCGAGCAGATATGGACCTGAGCAAACTGGCCAAAATGGCACAAGAGGCGGGTAAGACGAGCATTTCTTTGGCGAGCAAGCTCCTGGAGTTGGAATGACCTCTCTAGTAACCATCACAAAAGAAAATTTCCAACCTTTTTTGCAGGAAATCCTTGAGATAGAAGAGCTCTCTTTTCCATCTCCTTGGAGTGTTCACGCCTTAAAGTCTGAAATAGGAAACCCCATTTCCCACTTATGGGCGGCAATAATGGGGAAGGTGACTTCCGGCTATATCTGTTTCTGGATGTTTGACAGCGAAATCCAGCTTATGAGTGTGGCCGTTCACCCTCATGACAGGGGCAAAGGTCTCGGACATTACCTTTTGAAAGAGATGATTGAGACGGGTATCTCCAAAGGGATGCGACAAATCTGGCTGGAGGTCAGGCCATCCAATGTGGTCGCCAAGGAGCTATACGACAGATTGGGCTTTGAAGAGGCGTACCGAAGGCCAGGATATTATCCTGATACCCATGAGGATGCCATTGTTATGAGCCTGAACCTCTCAGAAAAGGATCCTCACCGCTCGATCTCAAATTAAGAAATCTATTTCTACCATTTCGATTTCTTCCCACTTATAAGCAGAAAGGAGGTTGAACATGGCACTGAAAGTGGCAATAAACGGTTTTGGGCGAATCGGAAGGATGGTATTTAGGGCAGGGCTTTCCCATCAAGATATAGATTTTGTCGCCATAAATGATCTCACCGATCCTTCAACCTTGGCGCACCTCCTGAAATATGATTCCACCCAAGGCAAGCTGGAGGCAGACTTATCAGGCACGGATCATTCTCTAATTGTTAACGGCAAGGAGGTGCAGATTTATCGGGAAAAGGATCCTTCAAAGCTTCCTTGGAATGACGTGGGTGCAGAATTTGTGTTTGAATGTACAGGCCTTTTCAGGGATAGGGAGGCGGCCTCGGCCCATCTGGACGCTGGGGCCAAGAAGGTCATCATTTCCGCACCTGCCAAGAATCCCGACGCAACCATTGTGATGGGTGTAAACCAGCAGGAATATAATCCCCAAAAACACCATGTTATCTCAAATGCCTCCTGTACAACCAATTGTCTTGCCCCGGTCTGCAAGGTCTTGTTGGACAGCTTTGGCATTGAAAAGGGGCTCATGACCACAACACATGCCTACACGGGCGACCAACGCCTCCTCGACTTCCCCCACAAAGATCTCAGAAGGGCTCGGGCGGCTGCACTCTCCATGATCCCCACCACAACGGGTGCTGCCAAGGCCGTCTCCCTGGTCCTTCCCCAACTGGCTGACAAATTGAATGGGATGGCCATCAGGGTTCCCACGCCCAACGTGTCTGTGGTGGATCTGGTTGTCCAACTCAGCAAGCCCGCCAGTGCAGAAGAAGTAAACAGGGCCATGAAAGAGGCCGCCGAAGGGGACTTGAAGGGTATTCTCGCCTATTGTGAAGAACCGCTCGTATCCATTGACTTTAACGGCTCTTCGGTCTCTTCCACTGTGGATGCACTCTCCACAATGGCCATAGGAGATATGCTCAAGGTTCTTTCCTGGTATGACAACGAATTTGGCTATTCATGCCGTATGATCGATTTGGCCCTCTACATGGCAGGCAGTTAGTCGTAAGCACCTTGCCGTAGGATGGGGTTTTACCCGCCTGCCTTGCTTGAGGCGAAGCCGATGGCGGGCAGGCACCCCACCGATCAAATGCGGGGGGCTTTTTCATAACCGATTGACCCACAACAAGAGAGGCCTTTCCCTTTCTGGGAAGTCATGTAAATTTCAAGTGCCCAAGCTCAAAGTCCAAATCAGTGCCGAAGCGACAAGCTTCAAAATTTTGGCATTTGAGCATTTGGATTTCTTTTGGCCTTGGGGTTTTGACATTTGGAATTCTATTCGGTGGCATTCTGGTGCGTGCGTATCTCGATAATTTTGCGCGATATACAATATTTCCAAACATTTATGGGGGTTATTCATGACCGATCGCATACCCTTTATTGCTGGTAACTGGAAGATGAACCTGACCCTGCTGGAAGCCGCCTCCCTGGTTAAGTCCATACGGGAGGGCATCCAAGACCTGGATGGCGTGGACGTCCTGGTGGCGCCTCCGTTCACCGCCCTTGCCACGGTCAAGGGGATCATCGGAGACGCAAAGATACTCTTGGCTGCACAGAACATGCACTGGGAGCAAAGCGGTGCCTACACGGGTGAGGTATCACCGCTCATGCTCCTGGAGGCTGGATGCACCCACGTGATCTTGGGCCATTCAGAGAGGAGGATGCATTTTCAGGAAACCGATGGGATGATTGACATGAAGGCCAACGCGGCTGTGCAGTTGGGATTGACGCCGATCATCTGCATCGGGGAGACACTTCAAGAGAGGGAAGCTGATCAGACCTTTCAGGTGGTCAGAAAACAGTTGGAGGGGTCCCTCAAGACCTTCAGGAACGACAAAACCCTACCCTCTTCCACCATCCTGGCCTACGAACCCGTCTGGGCCATCGGCACGGGTCGTACCGCCACCCCCGACCAAGCCCAGGATGTGCATCATTTTGTTCGAGGATGGATAGCTGAGACTTTCAGCAGACAAACGGCTGATCTCATTCGGGTTCTTTATGGCGGAAGCGTCAAACCGGACAATGTGAAGGATCTCATGTCCATGGAGGACATAGACGGCGCTCTTGTGGGCGGGGCGAGTCTGAAAGCGGATTCTTTTATTCCCCTTATCAGATTCGGAGAACAGTAATTTCTGTTGCAAAATCGACTTTTTTTGGTAATACTACAAGATCCTAATAATTCTTAAAGGGGAAAACAGAGGGACAATAAATGAAGCTTATTATCATCCTGGTGCATATCTCTGTGTGCGTCGCCCTTATATTGATCGTTCTGCTTCAAAGAGGTAAGGGGTCGGATATGGGAGCCGCCTTTGGTGGTTCCAGTCAGACCATATTTGGAAGCCGAGGAGCCACCACCTTTTTGCATAAGATAACGGCAGCCATTGCCATCATTTTCATGTTGACTTCCCTGGGCCTTGCCTTTCTTTTTGGACGGGGAGCCACCACCTCCATCATGAGAGGTGTTTCCCAGACAGAGGTACCAGCGGCCCAAGAGACACAGAGCCCGGCTCCCACTGGAGCCCAGGAAAAATAACTAAACATTCACCTCGTGCCGAAGTGGTGGAATTTGGTAGACACGCTATCTTGAGGGGGTAGTGGGGGAAACCTCGTGCGGGTTCAAGTCCCGCCTTCGGCACCACGATGTGAATCTATCAACGGTCTCAGCGACTTGCTGAATCCATCTTTCTTAAAATGCGATTATGTGCGGTTATTTTACGCCGCCTTGGCGGCCTTCCGAAGGACTCTGTGCCCCTAAGCGATTAATAAGTTCCTAAACTATCCAATCTCAACATTTCATGTCATACCTCACCTAATAAAAAAACAACCTTTTCATACCGCTTTGGGCAACAGCCTGGCAAGTCCTGGCCCCTTCACATCACTATTAGGCCAACCCGTGCTTCATCCATAGGGTCACCAGACTAGCTTGTTTCCATCTAGAAAAGGCCCTTTTCCCTCTGAGCGATGTTCCCCACAGTTCTCCATTTACGGCGCACTCGCATGTATGCCCTGGTGGAAACCCTTGTGCGACCTAACTTGGCGGAAAAATCTGTCCTTATCTTAATTGGAGTCTTACAACAGTTGGCAAATTGCTTTCACTTTATTTAGGGACGCGCACTAGCTTCTGTGATGATCTACCATCTTCAACGGACCGCTATTTTTTTGACAGCACAGGGGTACCCCTTCATTTGATAGGTACCAATAACGGGATCAAATATTTCATCGTTATAAAGTAGATTAACGTTTCTTCCCTCAGAGGAGTATGGGTCATAACCAGGTAACCCAAGCTCCTGACACTCTTGCCACCAGCCATGCTGAGCATAAACAACATCCGTAGGTATAGCGTCAGTTAACCTGGCCTTCACCTGGATAGAGCCGTTTTGCGTCTCGAGAGTAACCATTTCCCCATCCTTGATATCCAGTTCCTCCGCTTTGGCCTGGTTTATCTCAAGGTATGGCTCTGGCACTAATTTCCTCAGTGAGGGCAGGCAACGACCCCAGCCATGGCAGTACTCGTACGGCTTCCAATTGGTCAAGGTTAAAGGATATCTGTTTTTCAACTCCTCGTCACTTAGAGTGCTCACTACCACCTCTTTATAAGCCGGTAGGGGCTCATAGCCATAGTCTTTATAAACTTGACTGTAGATCTCAATTCTCTTACAGGGCGTGTTAAACCCCGATGGTATCCCAGTCTTGGGATTTTTCCTGGCATAAGCCTTTTCAGCCGTGGGGATATCGAGCGTAATGCCGCCCGGATGCCTTCTCAATTCTTCAACGGTAAGACCAAGCGGTTCTAGCTGGTAATTATATCCTGCCTCCATATCACCATTCCAGAACTTATCCCCTAGACCCAGTCTGCAGGCCAAATCAAACATAATCTGCACATCGGATCTAGATTCATGCTGTGGTGGAACAACCGGCTCTCGCAGTTGAATATGCGTGTTGCTTTTTGCCGTCAGCCCAAAAAAAGGTCTCACGTGCCAGGATTCCCAGTAACTGGCCGCCGGCAGTACAACATCAGCCAACTCCGCTGGAGGGGTCATAAATAACTCCACCTGAAGAAAGAAATCTAGTTTGCTTACGGCGCGGTATCCTCTCAGGCTATCCGGATTTGCCGTAATGATATTGCCCCCAAATGCTACGAGACCCTTTACCGGATATGGACGTTCATTCAAAATCGCTTCGTAGACGTCGTTGGCCCGTATCGCCCGGTATGGTTTCAGCCTCGTCTTCATTCCCCCGGGCCCAAGAGGTCTCTCTGGAGCGCCCAGCCGCTTACTTTCCACTTCCGGAGTTAGGAACTCAATGCCGTCCACTCGATTAAGCTTTGGCTTGGGGTATAGCCGGTTGCCACCGGTGGCATCGTAACACCCGGTTAAAGCATAGATAATACTGAC